>BJHK01000008.1 GCA_014192425.1 Planctomycetia bacterium
CGGTCGGCCGCGAGATCTGGTCGCGGGACGGCGACGGGTTCTTGAGGTACACCGAGTACGACGCCCAGACCGGCGCCGTCGTGAAGAGCATCGTGGACGTCGACACCTCGCGCACGGCCGACTTCCCAGCGCAAAGTCTCCCCACCGGCTGGCTCACGCCCACCGGCGGCGGCCTCCACCTCGTGACGACACACGAAGTGGACCGCCTCGGCCGGATCACCAAGGCCACCGACCCGAATGGCAACGTCACGTTCACCGTCTACGACGACGTCAACCACGCGACGCGGACCTACGTCGGCTGGAACGCCACGGCGGGAACTACCACCGGCCCGATCCAAGTCTCGCGCCGCGACCTCTCGGGCACCTACACCGAGAGTCTCACCTACTCGGCCGTGCCGGCCGTAGACGCCCAGGGCCGCCCGACGGGCACCGAACTGATCACCAACATGCAATCGCTCACGCGGTCGCTTGTGAACGCGGCCGGCCAGGTGATCGCCGTGGACCGCTACACGAATCTCGACGGCCTCACTTACTCCACGGCCACCGCCACCCTCGGCCTCGAAGGCGAAAACTACCTCCGCACGCTCTACGCCTACAACAACCAGGGCCAGGTAGACCGCCTCCAAAACCCCGCCGGCACGATCACGATCTCGGCCTACGACGGCCTCGCCCGGCTGACGGCGACGTACGTGGGTACGAACGACTCGACGACCAACGGCTTCAAGTGGACTCCCTCGAATGCCGCCCCAACCTCGAACATGGTCCAAGTCGCCGCCAACGAATACGACAACGGCGGCGTCGGCAACGGCAACCTCACAAAATCCACGCTGTTCCCTGGGGGCAGCGCTTCCCCGCGCGTCGTCCAAAACGCCTATGATTGGCGAAACCGGCTTGTCGCGACGAAGTCTGGCGCTACAGGCAGCCTCGCCACGGAATCCCCGTCCGTGAACCGTCCGCTTTCGTTCACCGACTACGACAACCTCGGCCGCGTGACCGGCACGAGCGTGTACGACGGCGACGGCAGCTGGGTGATCGACGCGAACACCGACGGCGTGCCCGACAAGCCCGTCGCAGGACTCCTGCGCAGTTCACAGGTCTCGCTCTACGACGCGCAGGATCGGGTCTTCCGCACGCAAGAAGTGTTCGTCGATCAGACCACGGGCGCCGTCGACACGCCCCGCCTGACGACCAAGGAAAAGGACAGGCATAATCGTTGACGACCGGCCACGGGGGCAGTAGGATACGGCCGTTCAGTACCCCAAGTCCTGCAGGAGGCCCCGCGATGACGATGCCCAGGCGGCAGTTGGTGGACGTCGCGGTCACTCGCTACTACCACTGCATTTCCCGCTGCGTCAGGCGGGCCTTCCTCTGTGGCGAAGGCGTGACGCACCGTAAGGCCTGGATCGAAGCCCGGCTCGAACTTCTCGCCAAGCATTTCGCCATCTCCGTCTGCGGCTTCGCAATCCTCGACAACCACCTGCACGTCCTCTGCCGCCTCGACCCCGGCGTGGCGGACGGCTGGAGCGATGAAGACGTCGTCCGCCGCTGGATCGCCGTCTACCGCCCCTCCTGTCTCGACGTCGATAATCCGGCGACCGTTCAGGCCTGGATCGACCACCAGTGCCGAGACACCGCCCGCGTGGCCCGCTACCGCGCCAGGCTCCAAGACCTCGGCTGGTTCATGAAGGCCCTCAAAGAGCCGCTCGCGCGACTCGCCAACAAAGAAGACGACTGCAAGGGCACGTTCTGGGAAGCCCGTTACAAGTCGATCGCCATCCTCGACGAACAGGCCCTGCTCGCGACCTGCACCTACATCGACTTGAACCCCGTGGCCGCGGGCATCGCCAAAATCCCCGAAGACGCCCCGCACACTTCGATCAAGCAGCGGGTCGATCATGCCCGCAGGAACGGCGACCTCGACACACTCCAGGCCGCCGCAGCGGCCAAGTTCGTCGCCGCCGCCAGACTCGAAGCCGACCTCGAGCAATCCCACTGGCTCTGCCCGCTCCAGGATCGAAAGGCTCCCGGTACAGATTGCGCGGCCGCAACCCGCGAAGGGATGCTGCCCGGGTTTTCCCTGTCGAGCTACCTCGCGCTCGTGGACTGGACGGCCCGGCTCTGCCGCACGGGCAAGGCACGCATCACGCAGGAAGTCGCCGGCATCATGACCCGGCTCGGCACGAGCCCCGAATACTGGTAGTCACACCTCCAAAAGCTTCTCGGCAAGACCCGCTGGCTCGGCAGCTACTGTGCAACGAGCGCCGAGCGACTCAAGTCGATCGCTGTGAACCACGGCGTCCATCACGTGGACAACGCCCTCGGCTGCCTGGCCACGGGATAGATGCTGGCCAATCGGCCCCAGCGAACTGCATGAACGCGGGAGCAGTCGGCCACGCGCGTTCGTTTGCGGCACAATACACCAGGAGCTTCCGCAGCGTGAGAGATCACCGCGTGTCACGTTCTGCCCGACTCCAGCAACCACCCAAGCACTCGTGGTACACTCTTCACCATTCGATTCGTCGCGAGTGAGCCGACAATCAGGGTCTCCCTTCCCTCAACGGCAAACCCAATGAATGCACCCGACCAGGTCTTGTTTGACAAGATCAAACAACTTCTCCCGCAGCGGCTGGCCGAGGTGGAGGACTTCGTAGACTTTCTGCGCACTCGTGAGAATGAGCAGCGGCTAGCGCTCGCCGCGGCCAAAGCCAGCGAAGCCAGCTTTGCGCAAGTCTGGGACAATGACGATGATGCGGCCTACGACCGCATGTGACAGAAATGACCATCGCTTCGAGGTTCGACTTCGGCGACGTGGTGCTCGTGCCATTTCCGTTCACTGATCAATCGGGCACAAAGAAGCGGCCGGCCGTCGTCGTCTCAATCGTCGACTTTAATTCCAGTCGAAGGGACATCGTGATCATGGCGATCACGAGCCAGATGCGAGCGACGCTTGGCTACGGCGAGGCCATGGTCGATGGCTGGTGAGCCGCTGGACTCATCAAGGCATCGGTGCTCAAGCCGGTCTTCAGCACCATCGAGCAGGGGCTTGTCATTCGCGTCATGGGCCACCTTTCTGCTGCCGACTTGCAGACGCTGCAAAAGCTGCTCCGAAATGTGATCGGGTGAGCCATCGCTTGGCGTTCTTGGCGGTGCTGTGCCACGAATAGAGGCGCATGCGCAGTGCGACGCCCAGGGCCGCCCGACGGGCACCGAGCCGATCACGAACATGCAGTCGCTCACGCGATCGCTCATGAACGCAGCCGGCCAGGTGATCGCCGTGGACCGCTACACGAACCTCGACGGCCTTACCTACTCGACGGCCACCGGCACCCTCGGCCTCGAAGGCGAAAACTACCTCCGCACCAAAGGAAGGAAAGGAAGGAAAAGGACAGGCATTATCCGCAGCGAACGGCCGCGGGAGTCGGAGGGTGCGGGCGGTCGTTACCCCCGAATCCTCGAGGAGCCTCCGGCTGGCTGGCGGGCATTCATGCCCCGGTCGGCACGAGCGGCTTCGCCACGGCGACGGTCTTGCGGGCGATGTCACGGGCCGTGATCGCGTCCTGCCGGGTGTAGAACCCGGACGGCGTCAGGTCCTCGGCGCCGTAAAACGCCAGTTCGCGGTCGCGGCGAAGCGTCCGCGAGCCCGTCGCCAAGGCTTCGACGTGCGGCTGAACAGACAGGGGAAGCCTCGATGTTTCCGCCACGAGAACCTCCGACACGTCGTGGATCCGCGGCGGCTCGATCCCGGCGACCCGCAGCAGGCCCTTGAGCGCCAGCTCGACGACTTCCTGCGACTCGCGCACGACATCCGCCCAGCTCTGGGCGCTGAAGAGTGCATCGAGCGCCGCCAGCCGCGCCGTCGCCCTGCGGATGTAATCGGCTCCCAATTCAGGGCTGCGCATCGGCATCCTCGTCAATCCAGTAAGGCTGGCCCTGGGACATGCGGCGCACCAGCCTGCCGGCGGCGATGCGTTCGCGGATTGCAATCAGCCGTCGCGAGACCGCCAGGCTCCGGTCGTAGAGCACGATGCCGCAGACGGCGGCCTCCGCCCAGCTTCCCGACACGCGGGCGCCAGCCGTGGGGAGATGCACGACGTGGAGGTCGATCGCGCGGCCATTCCACGCCGCCGCCCGTCCCTCCCACTCCCGGTAGAGTCCGCGGGTGATCGGCCGCTCCGGCCCGACCACCGCGAGCAGGTCGATGTCCGAACCGGTCGTGTGCTCGCCCCGGGCGAACGACCCGTACAGCAGCACGCCCTCCAGATCGTCCCCAAGCCATGCGCGGATCGCCAGGACGACGCCCGAGTCGTCAAGGCCGCCGGCGCCCGGGGCGGCAAGCGTGCGACCGCACCAGTCGTTGAGCGACACGCCGGCCGCGAGTGCATCCCGCCGCAGCACGTCATGGAGCCGCGTGTCGAGACGGAGGACGAACCGACCGGAAGGCGGTGCCCCGGCGCGCCGCGCGGAACGCGTCGCCAAGCCGCTTCGTCGGGATGTGATACTGCGAGGCATGAGAAGATGATATCACCGTCTTCTGGGCCGTGCCATCATGGGTGCCGGCCTCGTTCCTGCGCGGCACCTACGGCGGGGTGCCGCGGCCCAGCAGCGTCGGTCGGGGCACGGCGTCAGCGGCCCGACTGCTCCAGCAACTGCACCGTCCAGGGCGTCGTGAAGTCGGCCCGCTCGAGGTCGATCCCGGCGGTGACGACCGCGGCCACGAGCGCAGCGAACGGGCCACGGGCCGGATCGTGACCGCAGACGACGGTGTCGGCGTCGATCGCACGCGGGTCGCTGGCGAGCGGTGCGAGGACGCGGGCCGCGTCCTCCGCACGCCCCGGACAGACGAGCGTTCGCGACCAGATGCGGCCGGCGGCGAAGGAGGCCGGCTCTGCGGTCCCCAGCGCCACGAGCTGCCCCTCGCGCAGGATCGCGATGTCGGTGAACAACGCCGGCACGACGGCATCGTCGATCGCCGCCACGACCGTGCGGCCCATCAAAACCGCGTCTTCCAGCAGCCGCTCCAGGTCGGCCCGCTCCAGCGGGTCGAGGCCGGCGAACGGATCGTCGAGCAGCAGCACCTGCGGATCGTGGAGCAGCGCGCTGGCGACGAGCAGCCGCTTGGCCGGACCCGACGGCAGGACGTCGAGCGGTTCGTCGGCCCGGCGGGAGAGATCGGCCATGGCGAGCGCCCTATCGACCGCTGAGCGCAGCGCGACGCCGCGCAGCCCGGCCGTCGTCGCGAGCAGTTCGAGAAACTCCCCCACGCGCAGGTCGGCCAGGTCGGGCATCCTATTGGGCACGTAGCCGATCAGCCGGCGGACGGCGGCGGCGGCGCGGCGGGCCGACTGGCCGGCGACGACGACGTCGCCGGAATGGATCGGGATCGCCGTCGCCGCAGCGGCGAGCAGCGAACTCTTGCCCGCGCCGCTCCTGCCGATCAGGGCCAGGCCGCGGCCCGCGGGCACGTCGAGCGACACGCCGTCCACGACCGCCACGCCGCCGCGGTCAACCCGCAGTCGGTCGCAGCGGATCATGTGCCGCCCTGTGGTTCCGGGTGTGCGGCGGCCGTCCCCTGCTCCGCCAGCCGCGCCGCGGTCATCTCGATCGCCACCAGCATCCCCTTCGCTTTGTTGACCGTCTCTTCGTATTCATTGGCCGGGTCGCTGTCGGCGACGACGCCGGCGCCTGACTGTACGTAGGCCTTGCCCCCGGAGATCACGACCGTTCGCAGGGCGATGCAGGTGTCCATCGAGCCGCCGAAGTCGACGTAGCCGACCGCGCCGGCATATGGGCCGCGGCGCACCGGCTCCAGCTCGTCGATGATCTCCATGGCCCGGATCTTGGGGGCACCCGACACCGTGCCTGCCGGCAGGCCGGCCCGCAGGGCGTCGAAGGCCGTCAGCCCCTGCCGCAGCCGGCCGGTGACGTTGCTCGTGAGGTGCATGACGTGGCTGTAGCGCTCAATCGACATCACGTCGGAGAGCTGAACCGAGCCGATCTCGGCGACGCGGCCGACGTCGTTGCGGCCGAGGTCGATGAGCATCACGTGCTCCGCCCGCTCCTTCGGGTCCGCGAGCAGCTCGGCGGCCAGCCGCCGGTCTTCCTCCGGCGTGGCACCGCGCCGGCGCGTGCCGGCCAGCGGCCGGACCGTCACGGTGCCGTCGATGCTGCGGACCATGATCTCCGGCGAGCTGCCGACGAGCGTGCAAGCGGGGGTCCGCAGGTAAAACATGAACGGACTCGGGTTCACCACGCGGAGCGTGCGGTAGAGTTCCAGCGGCTCCCCCGTGAACGGCACCTCCAGCCGCCGGCTGAGCACGACCTGAAACACGTCGCCCGCGCGGATGTACTCAATCGCCCGCTCCACGGCCGCCAGGAACGCATCCTGGTCGAACGCCGAACGGGCCGTGCCGTCGGTCAGGCAGCGCGGGTCGGCACGGGGGCCGATGTCGGCCGCCGGCGGCCAGGCGGACGGGGCGAAGAGCCGCTCGATCGTGGCGTCGATGCGGCGTTTCGCATCGTCGTAGGCGGCGGTGATGCCGGCCGCTGAGTCGTCGACGATGCGAGCGAGGACGACGACGTCGATCACCTTTGAGACGTTGTCGAACACGACCATCCGGTCATAGAACGAGAACGACAGGTCGGGCAGGCCGCGATCGTCGGCGGGCGCATCGGGAAGCCGCTCCCAGTAGCGGACCGAGTCGTAGGCGGCATAGCCGACCACGCCGCTGGTGAACGGCGGCAGTTCGGGCAGGTGGGCGGGCCGGTGCTCGGCCATCCGCCGCTCCAGTTCGGCGAGCGGATCGGCGCAGGCGAAGGTCTCCAGCTCCCGGCCATCCGGCCCGACGATGCGGACGGTTTCGCGGGTCGCCTCCAGCCGCAGGAACGGCTCCGCCGCCAGGAAGCTATACCGCCCCACGCGCTCGCCGCCGACGACGCTCTCGAAAAGGCAGCCGGCTTCACCGGCGTCGAGCCGGGCGAAGGCGGAAAGCGGCGTCAGGCTGTCGGCAAACAGCCGCCGGTAGACCGGCACGAGCCGGCTCGTTCGGGCGAGCTCCGCGAAACGCTGCCTGTCGGGGAGATGGGGCATCTGGACTGGAGGCTGACAGGCTCGGGCGGGCCGGCACCCGGGCCTGTGAGACTACCCGTGGCCGCGGCCGCCAACAACACGCCCGCCGCCCCCTGCCGGGAAATCCCCCGCGCCTGCGGGACGCCTGTCCGCTATGATTCCTCCGATCTCGGCGGGAGTTTTTCATGAAGTGTCAGAAGTGCGACAAGCCGGCGGTGTTCCATATCACCGAACTGGAGACGGGAGACGTCCGCGAAGTCCACCTCTGCGAGGATCATGCCCGCGTCTACCTCAACCAGTCGGAGGGGGGCGGCGACGAGGAGTCGGCCACGGAGACCGGCGCCGTCGAAGGGGGGCTCCCCGGACCGCTCGGCGTCGGTCAGACCGCCGGCGAACTGGCGATCCTCGACCAGAAATCCTGCCCGATGTGCGGGATCACGTTCTTCGAGTTCCGCAACCAGGGCCGGCTCGGCTGCCCGCACGACTACGTCCACTTCGACAAGGAACTGGAGCCGCTGATCGCCAACATCCACGGCGCGACGACGCACACGGGCCGGCGGCCCTCGCGGCCGGCAGATGGCCCGTTGCCCGAGGGCACCGAGGAACTGACCGGCCTGATCGGGCTGCGGCGCGGCATGAAGGAGGCGATCGCCTGCGAGGACTACGAGAAGGCGAAGGAGGACCGCGACGCGATCCGTGGCATCGAAGACCGCTGGCTCGGTGCCCCTGCCTCCTGATCCTGCGCCCATCGCCCCGGCCATGAAACACGCCATGAAGCACCCCATGAAACTCGAATCGCTGACCCAGGCCGTGGGCGAATGGCTGCGCGGCACCGGGCCGGAATCGGACATCGTCATGAGCAGCCGCGTCCGGCTGGCCCGCAACGTGGCCCACTACCCGTTCGTCAGCCGTGCCTCCGAGCAGGACCGGGCCGACATCGAGCGGTTCCTGCACGAGCGGATTGCCGCCGCGCCGGTGGGCAGGCAGCTCGAGTACATCGACGTCGGCCGGCTGGAGGAGATCGACCGCCAGTTCCTCGTCGAGCGGCAGCTCATCAGCCGCGAGCTGGCGGAAGCCCAGGGCGCGCGGAGCGTGGCGATCGATGGCCGCGAGCAGGTCAGCCTGATGATCAACGAGGAGGACCACCTGCGGATCCAGTGCATGCACAGCGGCCTCGACCTGGAGGGCGTCTGGAAGCAGATCAAGGGGGTGGACGAGCAGATCGAGAAGGTCGTTCCCTACGCCTTTCATCCGCAGTTCGGCTTCCTCACCGCCTGCCCGACGAACGTCGGCACCGGGATCCGGGTGAGCGTGATGCTCCACCTGCCGGCGCTCGTCATCACCCGGCAGATCGACAAGGTTTTCCGCAGCCTGCACAAGATCTCCCTGGCCGTCCGCGGCCTGTACGGGGAGGGCTCGCAGGCGACGGGCGACTTCTACCAGATCTCCAATCAGACCACGCTCGGCCGCACCGAGGAGGAGCTCGTCGAGCAGGTCGGCGACGTGGTGCCCGTCCTCATCGACTACGAGCGCCGGGCCCGCGAGTTCCTCGTCCGCGAGACGCAGCAAAACGTCCACGACCAGGTGAGCCGGGCCTACGGCATCCTGCGGACGGCGCAGACGATCAGCGCCGAGGAGACGATGCAGCTCTTGTCCCGCGTCCGCATGGGCGTGCTCCTCGGCCTCATCGGCGACGTGAAGATCTCCGACATCAACGTGCTCCTCGTCCGCACGCAGCCGGCCCACCTGCAGAAGCTCCGCGGCCTCGAGCTCGACACGAAGGACCGCAACATCGAGCGCGCCCGCTACCTGCGGCAGCACTTCGAGGCCGGCGGTTCCGGCTCCACGAACTGAATGTCGCGCCGTCGCAGCCGACACGGCGTCTGCTCCGGCTTACGGTCGCCGGGCGGAGCCCGGCTCCGCGCATGCGATGCCTGCACCGTTGTAGGTGCTGCGGTGCCGGTGGATCGGCAGAAAGCTGACTGACCATCGCACGCCGGCCTCAGCCGGGGAGCTTGGCCCGCAGCGCCTCCACGACGGGGGCGGGTACGAACCGCAGCAGCCGCTCGTCGTCCGCCAGCGGCGTGATCTGCTTGAGCAGCGACGACGAGATGTGGGAGTAGGCGGCGTCGGCCATGAGAAACACCGTCTCGACGTCCGGGTCGAGCTTGCGGTTGGCGAGCGTCATCGTGAACTCGGCCTCGATGTCGGTCAGCGACCGGACGCCGCGCAGCAGCACGGTGGCACCCTGCTCGCGGACGAACGTCACCGACAGGCCGCTGAACCGCTCGACGCGCACGTTCGGCAGCCCGGCCACCGCCGCGCGGACGAGCCGCACCCGCTCCTCCAGGGAGAACAGCGGCTGCTTGTCGGGGTTGATGCCGACGCCGACCACGATGGTGTCGAAGAGCCGGCTGGCCCGCCCGATCACGTCGAGGTGGCCGAGCGTGATCGGATCGAAGGAGCCGGTGTAGACGGCGATGCGGGCCGGGCTCGCGCTGGACATGGGCCGAATACTCCGGGGCTGGGCGGGCCGGGCCGCCGGCCCGGCCCGAAAAGGCCGCTCCGGCAATCCGTCTCCCGACGGGGAACCGATTATGGTATGGATTCAGCGCTGGGGGCGAAATCCCCGCCCCGGACCGGAGGTTGGCCGCACATGTCGAAGGGTCTGGCGATGCTCGGAATGGTCGTGGCCGGACTGGTCGCCGTGCTGTTCGCGGCGGACCTGGCGGCCAAGGTGCCGTTCGGTCGGGCCAGCGTGTCGGCCGACGTGGGCTTCATCGTCAGCAGTGTGATCCTCGGCTATGCCAGTTGGCTGTTGCTGGACCGCCGGCCCGCCTGATGGCCGGCGGCGGGCAGGCCGATGTCAGGCGGCCTTGAGGATGGAGCCGGTGAGCGGAGGCTCGCCGCCGCCTGCCAGCGTGGTCGCCAGGTCCGAGAGACCCACGACCCGCGCCCGCTGCCCCGTCTGACGCCGCTCGGCCCAGGCAGCGTATCGGTCGAGTCTCGTGCTCACCGGCCCGCTCGGCCCCATCGGCACCTTCCCGACCCGGAGAATGCGCAGCGATCCGGGCCGGAGCTGGGAGAGCGGCCCGTTCAGCCAGCCCCACAGTCCACGGCTCTCCCGGGGAGCAGCCCGCACCTCCCACAGACCCCACACCGGGAGGCGGCAGGCCCAGCCTGCGGGGGCCGGGCGGCGGCTGCCCCGCGGCTCCGGTCCGAATGCGTCCACCACCACGATGCGGATGCCTTCAGCAGCGAGGAGGGCGTGATGGTCGAGTGGCCGGGGGCCGCGCAGGACGGCGGCCGCGAGTCCGGGCAACGCCTGGCGGGCGGTGGCGATCCGCTCCCGCAGCGTGCGCTTGGATTCGAGCCACTCCGGCGCGATCGCCAAGGCGAACTCGTCCTGCGCCGCGACGGCACCGGCGGCGGCGATCGTCTCCGGATCGGCTGCCCAGGTCACTGGGCAGCGCCGGCCGGCGGCATGTCGCCCCCATGCCGCGCGGGCGGCGGCGGTCATGCCTGTCGGCAATTCGGCGCAAATCACCACACTCGCCGGATCGACCGCGGTTCGCATGCTCCCTCCCGGCCGCTCCCCGCGGCGCGCTTCCCAGAGGGTATCGGCGACGGCGGACGCGCTCTCCAATCGGCATGGCGCGGTCCGGTCGGCTCGTACGACCCGCTGCGGCCCGGTACGATCGGAAACGGAGCCGCCGACCGTGCGGGTTGGGGGGTGTGTCCGGTCCGCGTCAGCGCGGCCCGTCCACCGTCGCCATGGCCGCGACGAGCCCGGAAACGGTCGCCACCTGGGCCTCGGCCGCCGGCTGGAGGCCGAACGACGTGAGGGCGGCGGTCGTCACCGGGCTGATGCTCGCGATCCGCCAGCGCCGCATGCGATCGCCGAACAGCCGGGCGGCGGCGGCGGCGATCGATGGGCTCGTCACGGTGATCCAGTCGATGCCGGCGGCATCGACCGCCTCGAGCGTGGCGGCATCGAGCGAGTCGAGCGAACGGTTCGTATAGGCGGCCACGTCGACGACGTGATGGCCGGCCGCGGCCAGCCGGGTGGGGAGCACGTCGCGACCGCGGTCGGCCCGCACCAAGAGGAACCGGCCGCCGGCGGGAAGATCGGCGAAGGCGGCCGCCAGCCCCTCGGAGCGGAACTCGTCGGGCACGAGGTCGCAGGCCAGCCCGACGGAGTCCAGTTCGCGCCGCGTGGCGCTGCCGATCGCGGCGATTCGCGCCGTCCCCAGCCAGCGGGCGTCGCGGCCCGCGGCTCGCAGCCGGGCGACGAAGCCGCGGACGCCGTTGACGCTCGAGAACACGATCCAGTCGTACGCCCCGGCCGCCCCGATGGCGTCGTCGAGGGGCTGCCAGGAGTCGGGGGCGTCGAGGCGGACCACCGGCACGCAGATCGCCTCGCCCCCGGAGCCCCGAATGGCGGTGGCCAGATCCTCCCCCTGCCCCGCCGGCCGCGTCACGAGCACGCGTCGGCCTGCCAGCGGCCCGGTCCGCTGCATCGATCCGGCGGCTGCGCCCACGATCGCGATCGCCGGCGGCCGCAGCCCGGCGGCGGCCGCATCGACCGCGCACCGCGCGAGCGTGCTGGTGATGATCCGCTGGTCGGGCCAGGAACAGCGGCTCACGATCGTCACCGGCGTTTCTGCCGGCTTGCCGGCTTCGAGCAGGGCGGTCGACCAACGGTCCATCTGCTCGATGCCCATGTAGATCGCCAGCGTTCCCGGCAAGGAGGCGATGGTCCGAAAGTCGACGGCGTTGGGCTTGTCGCCCGCTTCATGTCCGGTCACGAGCGTGAGGCTCGATGCCGTCGCCCGGCTCGTCAGGGGAGCGGCCGCGGCGGCTGCCGCCGCCAGCGCGGCGGTCACGCCCGGCACGAGTTCGTAGGCGATGCCCGCGTCGCGCAGCGGCTGGATCTCCTCGGCCAGCCTCGCGAACACGGCCGGGTCGCCCCCCTTGAGCCGCACGATCGTGCGGCCGCTGGCAGCCAGCTGGACGAGCAGGCGTCCGGTCGCCTCGCCGGGATCGCCGTCGGCGGTCTCGCGTTCCACCGGCACCAGTTCCGCGGTCGGCGCGATGGCATCCCGCAACCACGGCGGCACGAGTGCGTCGTGCACGACGAGGTCGGCCGTCCGCAGGCACGCGGCGGCCCGGATGGTGAGCAGGTCCCAGGAGCCGGGGCCGGCACCGACGAACCAGACACGTCCCGGGCGACTGTCGGTGCGGGCGGTCATGGTGCGGGCGGACATGGGGACGGAACATGCCTCCGGGGCTGATTTGCGAAAGGTGTTTGTCGGTCGTCTGACAGGCACTACACTGCGGAAATCGTTTCCGCAGCCGGCGCCGACATCGTCACACACCATGCCCCCAGAGTCTACAGCAGGGGCCGGAAGCCCGGCTTCGTCGCCGCAGCGGGAGCCGCTGTCTCCCGTCGAGCGGGCCCGGCTCACGCAGTGCTTCAATCGCGGCACCCAAAACCTTCCCACCAATGCCGACTATGCGTTGGAGATGTTCACTGCCTGCGTCCTCGGGGATCCGGGGAACGCGGTCTACGTGCAGGCATTCTTCGGGGCCCTGAAGCGAAAGTTCGGGGCCCGCAAGGGGGGAGGTCTGGCGGCGCTCTGGTCGGCCGGATCGCGCGTCGGGTTGAAGAAGTACGCGTCGGCGGCGCAGTGGAAGGAGCTCATCAAGCAGGGCGTCGGCATCATCAAGTCGAACCCCGCCGATCACCAGTGTCTGCTGGCGGTCGCGGAGGCCTGCGGCAACCTGCAGATGGTCGAGTCGCAGGGGGTGTTTCTCAAGGCCGCGCTCGATGCCGCACCGAACGACGCCGAGGTCAATCGGCAGTGCGCCCGCTTCGCGGCCAGCCAGGGGCAGTTCGACCAGGCGGTCGCCTGCTGGGTGCGAATCTCCGGCCAGAAGGGCCTGGCCGAGGAATCGCAGCGCGAGATCGCCCGGCTGCAGGTGGAGAAGACGATCGTGGCCGGCCAGGGGATGAGCGGCCGCCCCTCGGCGGGCGGCGGGGCGCGGCCGGCCGCCGGGCAGCAGCCGGCCCCGGCCGATCGCGCGACCGAACTCCGCAACGAGATCGCAAAGAATCCGGCCGCGGTCGATGCGGCGCTGGAACTCGCCGACATCCTCGCTCGTGATGCCACCATCGACGAGGCCGAGGGGGTGCTGGCCCGGATTCTCGCCGCCTCGGGGGGCGAATTGAAGGTTCGCGAGCACGTCGAGGACCGGCAGATTCGTTGGGCAAAGCAACGCGTGGTGCTCGCGGAACGACGCGCCGAGGCCGAGCCGACCGCCGGGAATCGAACCCTCGTCGAGAAGCTCAAGACGGCCCAGGTCAAGGCGGAGATCGACGTCTACTCCGCCCGCTGCGCCCGCTATCCCGAAAACCTCACCTGGAAGTACGAACTGGCGCTGCGCATGAAGCAGATCGGCAACTACACCGAGGCGATCCGCTGCTTCCAGGAGGTGCTCCAGGACCTCCGCCGGCGCGGGCCGGTGTCGCTCGAGCTCGGGGAATGCTTCCAGAAGATCAAGCAGTACGATCTGGCCATGAAGAACTACCAGGTCGCCGTGGAACTGCTGACGGACCGGGAACTGGAGCTTCGCAAGCGGGCCCTGTACCGGGCGGGCGTGCTGGCGAGCGGCCTGCACGACCTCGACGCCGCCCACAAACACCTCGGAGTCCTGGCCGCCCTGGACTTCGGATACCGCGACGTGGCGGAGCGTCTGGACAAGTTGGGTCCGGTGAAGGATAAAGGGGCGAAGCCGGAAGGCGATCGCAAGGGCTGACCCCCCTGGCAACGGTCCCCGACCGGCTTTGCCCTGCCCCGGATTGCATCGTCCCCGCGTACAAACCCCAAACCCAGCAAGGATTCGGAATGCCTCATTCGGCAAGTGCCAAGAAGCGCCATCGGCAAAACCTTCGCGATCGCGAAAGCAATCGCGCCGTCAAGTCGGACCTCAAGTCGCAGGTTCGCAAGGTCCTCGAAGCGATCACCACGGGCGACGTCCCCCAGGCCCGCGAGGCCCTCAAACTCGTCGCCAAGAAGGCCGATCGGGCCGCCGCCTCGAAGAAGATTCATCGCAACCGTGCCGCGCGGATCAAGTCGCGTCTCTCGGCCCGGGTCAAGGCTGCCGGCCACGGAGCCGTTGCCACGGCCTCGACGAAGTCGCGAAAGTCGTCGTAACGGGGGATCGGCCGCGCCGGCTCACCATTCGATGGTGCGGGCGTCGAAGACCGGACCCTCGACGCACGTGCGCCGGTAGTCCCAGCCCCCGTGGCCATCGCGAACGCGGGCCACGCAGGTGAAGCAGATGCCGACGCCGCATGCCATGGGCGTCTCCAGCGACACATCGCAGCCGACGCCCCGCGGCTCCGCCCAGCGGGCGACCGCCGCCATCATCGGCTCGGGGCCGCAGCAGGCGATGCGGGTCGACGCGGCGAGGGGAACGGTGGGAGCGAACAGGTCGTCGAGCAGGTCGATGACCGTGCCCTGCACGCCGGCCGACCCATCGAGCGTCGCCAGGTGCACGTCGCAGCCGGCGGCGCGAAAGTCGTCGAGGTCGCCGAACAGTCCGGCGTGGCGGGCGCCCCAGCAGAAGGTGATGCGGCGCGCGGTCGTCCCCGGCCGATCGCCGCTGCCGTAGGTCGCCCGGCCGAGCCGCTCCCGGGCGAGGGCGAGAAGCGCCGTCTGGCCGATGCCGCCGGCGACGAGCAGGAGATGGTCGCTCGGTTGCCGTGGAAACCCGTTGCCGAGCGGTCCCCAGGCCAGCACTTCATCCCCGGCCCGCAGCCGGGAGAGGGCCGTCGTGAATTTGCCGTGCACCGCGTACACGAAGTCGGCGTACCGCAGGCCGGCGGCGTCGGCGAAGACGTCGTACACGGCCAGCGGACGGGCGAGGAGCGGATCGGACCGGTCGGGGATGCGGAGCATCGCGAACTGCCCGGGCAGCGCCTGCGCCGCGATCGGCTGGCAGTCGAGTCGGATCCGCCACGTTCCCGCCGCGATCTGCCGGTGCGACACGATCCCGGTTCGGAGGTGGCGGGCATGGTCGGCGAAACAGGTTTCCGCGGGCGTCATACCGTCATGCCCCCTGCTCCCCAGCCGGCCTCTGCTTGCGCCACGACGATGCCTTGCCTGGCCGCTTGCGCCGCACCGGCCCAGGGACCTTCAGCGGCCCCGACTTCGCTCCGCCGGGCTTCTTGGTGCCACCACCGGCCGGTTCCCGTTTCTGGGAAGCCGTCGGCAGTCCCTGTCCACCACGGTCGCCGGTGGAACCGGCAGGGTATTTCTTGCCCGGCTTGGCGGGGAACTTGCCGGGCCGGCCACGCGGCGGGCGCTCGTCGCTTCCTGAGCCTGGCCCACCTGAGCCTGGCCCACCCGAGCCTGGCCGACCCGAGCCTGGCCGACCCGAGCCTGGCCGACCCGAGCCTGGCCGACCCGAGCCTGGCCGACCCGAGCCTGGCCGACCCGAGCCTGGCCGACCTGAACCTGGCCGACCTGAACCTGGCCGACCTGAACCTGGCCGACCTGAACCTGGCCGACCTGAACCTGGCCGACCTGAGCCTGGCCGACCTGAGCCTGGCCGACCTGGCCGTTCCCCACCGCGCGGGCTGAACGGTCGTCCCCGCCGCGGGCCACGGTCCGGTCGCGTCGGTTCCCGCTCCGCGTCGGGGCCGACCGCCGCGATGGCATCGCGGCGCAGGTCTTCGATCTCGCTCCAGGCGAGCTGCCGCCACTGGCCCGGCAGCAGGTTGCCGAGCGACAGCCGGCCGACGGCGACGCGCTTGAGTTGATGCACCTTGTGGCCGAGCCGGGCCAGCATCCGGCGAATCTCCCGATTCTTGCCCTCGTCGAGCACCATCTCCAGCACGGCGCTCAGCTTGTGCTGGGAGCGGATCGACACCCGCTTGGCATGCACCTCGCCTTCCGCGAGCCGCACGCCGCGGCGCAGCGACTCGAGCAGCTCTTCCGAGGGCACGCCCGCCACCTGGACGAGGTATTTCTTCTCGACGCCGTATCGCGGGTGGGCGAGCAGGTTGGCGAGCCCGCCATCGTTGGTGACGAGGATCAGCCCCTCGCTCATCCGGTCGAGCCGGCCGATGGCGAAGAGCCGCTGGTCTCCCGGCACGAGATCGACGACCCGGGGCCGGCCGGTGGGGTCGAAGTTCGTGGTCACGACGCCGACCGGCTTGTTGAGCAGAAACACGACCCGCTTCGGGTTCGGGAGCCGCTCCCCGTCCACGCGGATCTCCTGGGCGCCGGGATCGACCCGCGAGCCGAGTTCCGTGACGACCTGCCGATCCACCTCGACGCGGCCGGACGTGATCAGCTCCTCGCAGGCACGACGGCTGCCGAGGCCGGCCCCCGCCAGCACCTTCTGCAGCCGCTCGCGGCCGTCGTCGTCGGCGTCCGGCCGCGGCCGACCCGGGGCCGGGGCGTCGGCGTTCGTTTCGGCCGCGGCATGCGTCCGTCGCGAGGTGATCCGCACCGGCCGCCGCGCCGGCGTCGCCGGACGTTCGGGAGGCCGCCGGCGGTCGTCGCGGCGCCTGCGATCGCCGGCGTCGCCGCCGGCCTCGGACCGATTCATGGGTTGCCTGCCTTCGGGGGATGCCGGGCGGCCGTTCCGTGCGACGGGCCAGTCCGCGGAACGAAGATCATACACGCCGCGGATCGAACGTGACGGCGGTCAGCGGTAGATGGGGCTGTCGGTCACCGGCGGCCCGCTCTTCGGCGTGAGCGGCTGTGCCCACCAGCGCGGTCGCTTCACCTCGATCACCGGTTCCGCGTAGTCCCGCGGCCGGGTCCCGTCCATGATCGAGAGATGGTCGTGCCGCACGTCCGTCTGCTGGAAGGGATCGAACCGCACCGCCCGCCGCTGCTGCGACCGGGCCGTGCCCGGCTCCAGCCAGACCGGCTTGCCGAGCGAGGAACAGCCCGCCAGACCGGTCACGAGGAGGGGGGCGATGATCGCGCTGATCGTCCGGAAGTCCATGATCGATCCTTTCCCGGCCGGATGGTCGCGATCCGGCCCGGCAGGGGACGGATGGTAGGAGCCGGGGGCGGCCGGTCCTAGGCCGATTCCACCCGGCCCAGCCCCACCCTGAGGAGCGTGGGGGGCGTGCCGGTCGCGTCCGCGGTCACTGCGATGCGCTGGCGGCCGCATGCCGCCGGCAGGAGCACGCAGCCGCCCCGGCCGAGCGCGGGCAGCTGCCAGCGATCGTCGAAGCGGACCGTCCCGGCGATCACGGCGAGGAATGAGCATGTCCCGTCGCCGCCGGTCTCCCACGTGCCGTCGGGGCGGACCTCGTCGAAACTGAAATACGGGCAGTCCACGAGCCGGCGAACGGACGGGTCGGTCGTCGCCTCCGGCCGCACTGGCGCGACGGGGCCAAACCGTGTCACCGACTCGAGGCCGGCCTCGATGTGCAGTGGCCGCGGCCTGCCGTCGGCGCCGACGCGGCCCCAGTCGTGAAGCCGGTAGGTGACGTCGCTCGATTGCTGGATCTCGGCCACGAGCAGGCCGGCGCCGATCGCGTGCACCGTGCCGGCGGGAATGAAGATGCAGTCACCCGGCCGGGGCTCGAAGGCGTGCAGCACGTCGCCGCAGCGGTCGGTTCGCAGGGCGACGGCGAACGCATCGCGATCGACGCCCGGCCGCAGGCCGGCGTAGATCCGGCTCCCCGGTGCCGCGTCGACGACGTACCAGGCCTCCGTCTTGCCGAAGTCCGGGGGGCTGAGCCGGGCGGCGCGGGAGTCGTCGGGGTGCACCTGCACGGAAAGATCGTGGCAGGCATCGAGAAACTTGAAGAGCAGCGGAAAAGCGGGCCGCGGCGCGTGGCGGCCGAGCAGCTCCGTCCCACGTTCGCGGACGAGCGTTCCGAGAGCGGTGCCGGCGAGCGGGCCGGCAGAGACGACGCTCTGGTCCGCTCCCCGATCGACGAGTTCCCACGATTCGGCATAGTCGTCCCCCGGTGGCAGGTCGCGACCGAGGGCCGTCGTGAAGCGGCGGCCGCCCCAGATGTAGCGCCGGTAGATGGGGGCGAGAAACAGCGGGTGGATCGCGGGCGGGCTCATGGTTCCGCGTACCCTTCGATGAATCGTCCCAGCCAGAAGCAGGCGACCGAAAACAGGAGCATGACGAGCATCGGCCGCGCCGTGATGGCGCCGTTGAGTTCCAGCACCACGGCCAGGGCCGGCAGCGTCAGGCCGATCATCTGCGCCGTCCTGCCGATCGCTCGCATGGCTGACTCGCTTCGTCGGGGCCGGCGTCTCGGGGCGGCCCACTGGAACCCGAAAGAGACTAGCAGATCGCCCGCCCTCGGGGTGGCGGTCGACCGCCGGCGCCGTCGATCGGCGGGGGGCGCTTGCCGATTCGCGAATCGCGACAATACTGCCTGCACGAGTCCGGGGTTTTTGTGGTCCACGAGATCGAGGAGGCAGTCGCATGGGTCGGCACGGCGCGGTGACATTCAAGGGGAATCCGCTCACGCTCGTGGGAGACGAGGTGCAGGTCGGCGCGGCGGCGCCCGATTTCTCGCTCGCCTGCTACGGTGCCGGCGGCATGCAGCAGATCCGCAAGGCGGACCTGCTCGGCAAGCCGACGCTGATCAGCGTCGTCCCGTCCCTCGACACGCCCGTCTGCCAGGTGCAGACGAAGACCTTCAACGGCCGTCTTGCCGCCCTCGGCGAACGGGTCAACGCCGTCACGGTGAGCCTCGACCTGCCGTTCGCCATGAACCGGTTCTGCGGCGCCGAGGACATCAAGACGATGCGGACGGGCAGCGACTACATGGACCGCAGCTTCGGCACGCACTGGGGCGTCCTCATCGACGAACTCAAGATCCTCGCCCGGGCGGTGTTCGTCCTCGACGCCAAGGGCGTCGTGCAGTACGCCCAGGTGGTCAAGGAAGTGGCGAGCGAGCCCGACTACGACGCGGCGCTGGCCGTGCTGGAGAAACTGGCGTAATACGGGTCACACGTGCCCCTCGCGCGGTTCGCTGGTCGGGGTTACCCATGCCCCATCGCCGGCCGTTCGCGGATGCCATCGTGGCATCCGCTCACTCAGACCGGCCCGCGCTTCGGCATCCTGCCTTCGCCGACCGATCCGCCTGCGGCGGATCGGTGCCCGCGCTCAAGCCGGCTCCTGGGCCATGGGCAACCCCGCCCGATCCGTTGGTTCAGCAGGATCGTTTGGGGCGCGAGGATCAAGTGGGCGCCGTATAAGGTCCTCCGCCACGGTCAGCCTCCGAGCAGGCTGGTGATCGACTTCCGCGCGGCGTCGAGCGCGGCGGGGAGTTTGTCCGCCTGCTTGCCGCCGGCTTGGGCCAGATCGGGCTTGCCCCCTCCCCTGCCGCCGACGATCGTGGCCGGCTCCTTGATCCACTCGCCCGCCGACAGACCGCGAGCCTCGAGCTCGCGGGAGATGCCCGCCACGAGCGTGACCTTGTCCCCTTCGGCGGACGCGAGGAGCACGGCGATCGGGCTCGCCTTGCGCCGCAGCAGGTCGATGCACTGTCGCATCGCGCCGGCGTCGCTCCCCTTCGCCTCCGCGACGACGACCCGCGTGCCGCCGACGTCGAGGGCGTGGGCGAGCAGTTCGTCGGGAGACGCGCCCGCCGCCGCCGCTGCCGGCTTCGCCTTCTTGAGGTCGCGGAGTTCCTTGACGACCGTCGCCAGCCGGTGGGGCAGCTCGGCGACGGGAACCTTGAGGACCGTGGCCGCCTCGGCGAGCGTCTGCTCCGCCTGCCGGAAGCGGTCGAGGGCCCGGCCGCCGGTCACGGCCGTGATCCGGCGCGTGCCCGCCGAGACGCTCTCCTCGCCGACGATCCGCACGAGACCGATCTGGCCCGTGCTGGAGACGTGTGTGCCGCCGCACAGTTCCCGGCTCACCCCCTCCATCGTCACCATGCGGACGACGTCGGGATACTTCTCGCCGAAGAGCATCATCGCCCCCGCATGCCGGGCCTCGGCCAGGGGGAGCAGCCGGGCGGACACCGGCAGGGCCGCAAGCACTCCCGCGTTGACCATCCCCTCGATCGCCCGCAGCGTGTCGTGGTCGATGGCGCTGGTGTGGGAGAAGTCGAACCGCAGCAGGTCGGCGTCCACCTTCGAGCCCTGCTGCACGGCATGCGATCCGAGGTGCTGCTGGAGCGCGGCGTGGAGCAGGTGGGTCGCCGAGTGGGCCCGGCGCACGGCGGCCCGCCGGTCGCCGTCGACCGTGGCCGTGACGTCCGCCCCGAGGGCCAGGCTGCCCCGTTCGAGATGGCCGACGTGGAGCATGAAGCCCCCTTCCCGCAGCGTGTCACTCACGCGAAACGCGCCCCCCGGCCATTCGATCCGGCCGACGTCCCCGACCTGCCCCCCCGACTCGCCGTAGAACGGCGTGCGGTCGAGGACGAGCGTCACGGGCTGGGCATGGCCGACCTCGCTGAGTCGGTCGCAGAGCGCGTCCTGGGCGATGATGCCGATGACCTTTCCCGTGGCCGCGGTAGCGTCGTAGCCGAGAAACTCCGAGCCGTGCATCGACTTCTTCAGGGCGTCGAGCGGGCCGGACGTGAACACCTCCACCCGCATGCCGGCCCCCGACTTGAGGCCGTGCTCCTCCATCGCCCGGCGAAAGCCTTCCCAGTCGAAGCCGCAGTTCCGCTCGGCGGCAAGCGTCTCCAGCAGTTCCGGGGGAAACCCGTAGGTGGTGTAGAGCTCGGCCGCATCCCCTCCCGCGACGGTCGTCGAGCCGCTGCGGCCGATCTGCGCGAACAGCTTCTCGATCCGCTCCAGGCCGCCGTCGATCGTCGCCAGAAACGACTCCTCTTCGCGCTTGATCACGCCCGCCACGCGGTCGGCCGTCTCGGCCAGTTCGGGATAGGGCCTGCGCATCAGCGCCGCGACCGTCGACGGCAGCGCGTGGAGGAACGGATCCCGCATCCCCATCTGCCGGCCGTCGAGCACGGCCCGGCGCAGGAGCCGCTTGACGACGTACTTCTCCTCGTTGTTGCCCGGCAGGACATTTTCGTGGATCGCGAACGTGCAGGCGCGCACGTGGTCGGCGATCCGGCGCATGCGCCGGCCGTCGTCCGTGGCCGGCTCGTACCGCCGGCCGCAGATCTCGGCAACGGCCTCGACGAGCGGCCGCAGGATGTCGATGTGGAAGTTGCTGTCCACGCCCTGGAGCATGGCGCAGGTCCGCTCCAGGCCCATGCCGGTGTCGATGTTGCGGCTCGGCAGCGGGTGGAGGTTGTCGGGCGGCGGCCCGACGCGGTTGAACTGGGTGAACACGAGGTTCCAGATCTCCACGTCGCTGCCGTCGGGCATGCGGTAGAAGATCTCGCTGCACGGGCCGCAGACGCCGTCAGGGCCCTGCGTCGGCGCCCCGGCGGGCCAGAAGTTGTCGTCCTCCCCCATGCGCGTGATCCTGGCTACCGGCACGCCGATCTCGTCGGCCCAGATCCGGAATGCCTCGTCGTCCTCCTGGTAGACGGTGATCGAGAGCTTCTCGGGGGCGATGGCGAGCCAGTTGCGGGCGGTGAGGAACTCCCACGCCCAGTTGATCGCCTCGCGCTTGAAGTAGTCGCCGAACGAGAAGTTGCCGAGCATCTCGAAGAACGTATGGTGCCGGGGCGTGCGGCCGACGTTGTCGATGTCGCCGGTGCGGAGGCACTTCTGGCAGGTGGTGGCCCGGGTGAAGTCGAGCTTGCACTTGCCGAGGAAGTGGTCCTTGAACTGGTTCATCCCGGCCGGCGTGAACAGGACCGACGGGTCCCAGCGCGGCACGAGGACGTCGCTGGGGCGGCGGACGCAGCCCTTGGACTCGAAGAAGGCGAGATAGGCTTCGCGAAGGTCGTCGGCCTTCATGGATCGGGCAACTCCGGGGGATCGTCGGGGCGCTGGGTCGCCCACTATACCCGGCGCTGCCGCCGCGCGGCGACGGCGGTCTGCCGCCGCGGGCCGCGCCGAAAACGACGCCGCCCACCGGCGGCCGCTTGGGTCGACCACCAGTGGGCGGGTGCGAAACCGTGACCGCTCGGGTGCTCAGTCGCCCCCGCCATCGCCAGCCGACGACGCGGCGATGACGATGTCCTTGCTGGCGAGGATCTTCTCGCGGAGTTCCTGGGCCACCTCGGGGTTCTCCTTGAGGAACAGGCGGGCCTTCTCCCGCCCCTGCCCGAGGTGCACCTCGCCGTATCGCAGCCAGGTGCCGGTCTTGTCCACGAGCTTGGCGGTGACGGCCAGGTCGAGGATGTCCCCCTCCACGCTGATGCCGTCGGCGTGCATCATGTCGAACTCGGCCACCCGGAACGGCGGCGCCACCTTGTTCTTGACCACCTTGACCTTCACCCGCTGTCCGACGACATCCTCGCCGTCTTTCAGCTGGCCGATCCGTCGGACGTCGACCCGGCAGGACGAATAGAACTTGAGCGCCCGGCCGCCCGGCGTGGTCTCCGGGCTGCCGAACATGACGCCGATCTTCTCACGGATCTGGTTGATAAAGATCACCGTCGTCTTCGACTTGGCGATGGCCCCCGTCAGCTTCCGCATCGCCTGGCTCATGAGCCGGGCCTGGAGGCCGACGAACGAGTCACCGATCTCGCCGTCGAGTTCCTTCTGCGGCACGAGTGCCGCCACGGAGTCGACGACGATGATGTCGATGGCGTTGCTCTTGATCAGCATCTCGGCGATGTTCATCGCCTCCTCGCCACTCGTCGGCTGGCTGACGAGCAGCGACTCCAAGGAGATGCCCAGCTTCTTTGCCCAGCTCGGGTCGAGCGCGTGCTCGGCGTCAATGAAGGCCGCGATGCCGCCGGCGCGTTGCGACGCCGCCACGGCATGGAGTGCGAGCGTCGTTTTGCCGCTCGACTCCGGGCCGAAGACCTCGATAATCCGTCCGCGCGGGAAGCCCTTGCCGCCGAGGGCGAGGTCGACCGACAGGCTGCCGGAGGAGATGCCCTCGATCGGCGCCTGGGCGTCGAGCCCGAGTGGCATGATCGAACCTTCGCCGAACTCCTTCTCGATCTGGGCGAGCGTGTTCCGCAGCGTGGCGTTGTCCTCGAGGAACGAGGGGATGGGCTTGGCACCCTTTTTCCCTCCGCGTCCCTCGTCGAGTTTGGCTTCCTTGTCTTTCGCTGCGTCCTTCGCCGCTTTGTCATCCTTTTTGCCCATCCGACCGCTCGCTCCTGCTGGTGCCATGATCATGGCTGCTGCCTCCCACGGTTCCCGGCACGTCGTCGGGGTGGTTGCTTCGCCACCATGAATCGAGCGAGTTGCCGCGGAAACGAATACTGAACCTAGGTATAGTATCGGAGCCGGCCGGGTTTGGCAAGAAGTTTTTTCGGGCCTGTGGTCCGCCCGGCCCGCGGGGGAGTTTTCGGGGTCTGCGTCCGCGTCCCGTCCGAAAGCCGCCCCACAGGAAACGCAGGACATGGCAGGAAACGCAGGACAGGCATGGCAGACATGGGACAGGCAGACATGGGACAGGCATAGTTCCCGCGTACGTAGCCCTTCGGTCACCAGACGGGGCTGCCCATGCCCCGTTCGCCGGACGTTCGCGGATGCCTTCCTGGCATCCGCTCACTCGATGCCGACCGCGCTTCGCCATCCTGGCTGCGCTTGTCGTCACACGCCGGCTCTCAGGGCACGGGCAACCCCTCCACCACCACCCAGTCGGGCAGACATAGGGGCAGACATAGGACAGGCATCGGACAGGCATAGTTCCCGCGTACGTAGCCCCTTCGGTCACCAGACGGGGCTGCCCATGCCCCGTTCGCCGGACGTTCGCGGATGCCTTCCTGGCATCCGCTCACTCGATGCCGACCGCGCTTCGCCATCCTGGCTTCGCTTGTCGTCACACGCCGGCTCTCGGGGCACGGGCAACCCCTCCACCACCACCCAGTCGAATCCCGCGGCTACTCGCCCAACATCCCGCGGTCTGGAGGACCGCGGTTCGCCCGTCCGGGCAACCCTTGGCGTTGCCCGCGACGGGCCAAGCGAAAACGGGCAGGATGCCCGTGTTTCGCGTGTACACGGAAAACGGGCAGGATGCCCGTGTTTCGCGTGTAGTTAGAAGGTCAGCATCTGCCGATACTCGGCCACCCGCCGATCGAGGTCGTGGCGGTCGATCCCCGCCAGCCGGTCGAGGCTGAAGTCCTCCACCGTGAAACTCGCCGTGATCACGCCGTAGGCCAGCGCCTCCTTCAGAGCCTGCGGATCGTAGCGGTCGAGGGCCGCCAGATGGCCCATCATGCCGCCGGCGAAACTGTCGCCGGCCCCCGTCGGATCGAGCACCTGCGGGGTCGGGTAGGCGGGCATCACGTACATCTCGTGCTCGCTGAAGAACATCGCCCCGTGCTCCCCCTTCTTGATGACCACGAACTTTGGCCCCATCGCCCGCACCTTGTGGCCGGCGCGGACGAGATTCTCGTCCTCGGCGAGCAACTTGGCCTCCGAGTCGTTGAGCACCAGGCCGTCGATCCGCCGCAGCAGCGCCTCCAGTTCGTCCCGCTGGATGTTGATCCACAGGTCCATCGTGTCGGCGACCGTGAGCTTCGCCTCCGGGATCTGATCGAGTACGGACAACTGCGTCGTCGGCGAGGAGTTGCCGAGAAACAGGAACTTGCTCGTCCGGTGGTCGGCGTTGAGCTTCGGCTTGAAGTCGCCGAAGACGTTGAGATGCACCTCGAGCGTTTCCCGGTCGTTCATGTTGGGGAGGTAGCGGCCCCGCCAGCGGAACGTCTTCCCGCCGGGGATCGTCTCGATGCCCGACGTGTCGATGCCGCGGTCGCGCAAAAGCCGGGTGTGCTCAACCGGCCAGTCCTCGCCGACGGTGCCGATCATCTTCACCGGCGAGAAGAAGCTGGCGGCATAGGAGAAGAACACCGCCGATCCCCCGAGCACGTCGTCGCGCTTGTCAGTGGGGGTTTCGACACAGTCGAGGGCGACGCTTCCGACGACGAGTAGGGGCATGAAAAACTCCGCGAAAGAGATGGAAAACATCGAATTTAGCCCGCCGCGTCGCCGATCGTCCAGCGGCCGCGGCCGATACGGCGAGTTTGCGACCGGCCGGCCCGGGCGGTAGCCTCCACACGCCCTGCTCGTCTTTCCCGCACCCGTATCGCCAGGAGTTGCCATGAACGGTAGCGCCGTCGGTTTCCGGCTCGTGTCGCTGGTCCTGTTCGCCTCCGCCCTCGGTCTGGGTGGCGCTGCCCGGGCCGAGGTGACGCTGGGGAAGCTCTTCTCCGACAACATGATGTTTCAGCGCAACCGGCCGATTCGCGTCTGGGGCACGGCGGCGCCCGGCGAGGCGGTGACCGTGACACTGGCCGGCAAGACCGCGGAAACGAAGGCCGACGGCACGGGGGCGTGGATCGTCGAGCTGCCGCCGCTGGCCGAGGGGAACAATCTCGAACTGGCGGTCACGGCCGCGAACAAACTCCTGCTCAAGAACGTCATCATCGGCGATGTCTGGCTCTGCTCGGGCCAGTCGAACATGGAGTGGACGCTCGCCCAGTGCGACGGGGCCGAGGACGCCAAGGCGGCCGACTGCCCGACGATCCGGCGGGTCAAGTTCGCGCATCAGGTGGCCGCGGCCTCGGCGGACGAGCCGCCCGCCGGGCCGTGGCAGGTCTGCACCCCGCAGACCGCGGGCGAGTTCACCGCGGCCGGCTTCCATTTCGCCCGTGAACTACAGGCCAAAACCGGCGTGCCGATCGGGCTCGTCGACGACAACTGGGGGGGCACGGCGATCGAGCCCTGGGTGGCGCCCGAGGCATTGGAGTCGTCGCACGCGCTCTGCAGGGAGGCCGACGCCCGGGCGAAAGCCATCGAGAACTGGCGGACGCAGGCGCTGCCGCGGTATCTCGACGAAGTGGATCGCTGGCTGGCCCGCTCCCGGGCCGAGTCGGCGGCCGGCGGGCTGGTGGCCGCGGGACCGCCGGCGATGCCGGCCAACCCCGCCGCCGGCGGCTGGTCGAGTATCTACAACGCGATGATCCATCCGATCGTGCGGTTTCCGATCAAGGGCGTGATCTGGTACCAGGGGGAATCGAACGGCGCCGAGGGCGAGTCCTATTTCCACAAGATGCGGGCCCTGGTGGAGGGCTGGCGAAAGGTCTGGGATCAGCCCGAGATGCCCTTCTACTTCGTACAACTGGCGAGCCACCAAAAACCGACCGACGCCCCGGCGGGTGGCGACGGCTGGGCGAAGCTTCGCGAGGCCCAGCGGAAGTCGCTGGAAATCCCCCGGACCGGCATGGTCGTGGCGATCGACACCGTGCCCCTCGCGGTCGCCGGCGACATCCATCCCAAGAACAAGTACGACCTCGGGATGCGGCTCGCCCGCTGGGCACTGCACCGCGACTACGGGCAGGCCGGCCTCGTGCCGTCGGGCCCGCTCTTCAAGGGAATGAAGGTCGAGGGAGGCACGGTCCGCCTGGAGTTCGACCACGCGGGCTCTGGCCTGATGGTCGGCCTCAAGGACGGCACCCGCAAGCCCGTGGTCGAGGATCCGGCCGGCACGCTGAAACGGTTCGCGGTCGCCGGAGCGGACAAGAAGTGGGCCTGGGCAGACGCCGTGATCGACGGCAAGACGGTCGTCGTGTCGAGCGCCGAGGTCAAGGAGCCGGTGGCGGTGCGGTACGCCTTCTCGATGAACCCCGACGGTGCCAACCTTTACAACCGCGAGGGGCTGCCCGCCTCCCCGTTCCGCAGCGACGACTGGTGAGCCGCCCCGCTCAGCCGCAGCGCGGCAGCGCCCGGGCGATGCGTGTCAGGCTCACGTCGCGGCCGAGAATCGCCAGGCAGTCGTAGAGCCCCGGGCCCACGGTCTTTCCGGTCACCGCCACGCGGACGGCGTGGACGAGGTCGCCGACCTTCGCTCCGGCCGCCTCGACCGTGTGCTTGAGCGCCTCCTCGAGCGCGGGTGGCGTGAACGGCTCGACCGTCTCCAGCGCGGTGGCGTAGGCGGCGAGGAGCGCGCCCACGCCGGGCTTCGCCAGCCGCTGCTTCACCGCCGCCTCGTCGATCGCCGGCTCCGCGACGAGGAAGAAGTCGGCGTAGCCGAGGATGTCCCCGGCCACCTTGAGCCGGTCGCCCGATGCCTCGATCACCTGCCGGACCGTCTCCACCGCGGCGGCCGGCGGCGGGTCGGCGACGAGCCGCCCCCGGACGAGGAACGGCAGCATGAGCGGCAGCTTCTCGGCGGTCGTCAGGGACGTCATGTAGTGGTCCTGCACCGCCCACAGCTTCCGCGGGTCGAAGCTCGCGGGCGCCGAGTTGATCCGCTCCAGCGAGAAGTGGCGGACCAGTTCGTCGCGTGAGAAGAACTCGGTCTTGTCGTCGTACGACCAGCCGAGGAGCGCGAGATAGTTGTCGATCGCCCACGGCAGGTAGCCGACCTCCCGGTAGAAATCGACGATCACCGGGTTGAACGTGTCGGCCTCAGGTGCGAGGCCGATCCGCTCGGCGATCTTCGTGCCGTGCTCCGCCACCTGCTTGAAGTCGGCGTTCTTCAGATACTGGGCGAGCTTCCGCTTGGAGAGCTTCGTCCGGCTTCCCGGCTCGGCGACGAGCGGCAGATGCGCGTAGGCGGGCAGGTCGTAGCCGAGCGACAGGGCGATGAACGCCTGCCGCGGCGTGTTGGAGAGGTGCTCCTCGGCCCGGATCACGTGGGAGATCTCCAGGTCGTGGTCGTCCACGACGCTCGCCAGGTGGTACAGGCACGACCCGTCTGCACGCTGGATGACATGGTCCTGCTCCCGCTCCCAGGCGAACTCCACCCGGCCACGGACCGCGTCGTCGATGACGAGCGTCCCCTCCCGCGGCATCTTCAATCGCACCACGCTGGCCCGGCCCGCGGCGGCGAACCGCTCCGCCGCTGCGGCGTCGAAGGCGGCGAATCGCCGGCTGTAGAGAAACGGCCGACCCGCCGCCTGCGCCTCCTTCCGCTCCGCGTCGAGCTCTTCCGGCGTGGCGAAGTCGCGATAGGCGTGGCCGGATGCGAGGAGCCGGTCGACCGCTGCCCGGTGGCGGTGGGCCCGCTGCGACTGAAAGTACGGGGCGTGCGGCCCGCCGACGCCCGGCCCCTCGTCCCAGTCGATGCCCAGCCAGCGCAGCCCGGAGAGGATCGGCTCGAGGGCCTCGTCGACATTGCGGGCGACGTCGGTGTCGTCGATGCGCAGGATGAATGCGCCGCCGTGCTGCCGGGCGAAGAGCCAGTTGAACAGCGCCGTGCGGACGCCCCCGATGTGAAGGTAGCCGGTGGGGCTGGGGGCGAACCGGGTGCGGACGGGCTTGGTGGTCATGAACGCGGGACTCCTGCCGAACTGGATCGACGTCGGCGACTGTATCGACGACGTCCGCCGGCCGCGTCAATGGGCCGGCCGAACTGCCGCCCCGGGGAACATCAGGCCGCCCGGTTCATGCGGGCCAGTTTCTTGAGCCGCTTCCGTTCCGCCTTCGACAGGTGCCGGTGCTCCTGCCCCGTGTCGGTGGAGAAGTCCGAGCCCTGGGAGTCCCCGTCCGCCGGCTCCCAGGCGTCCACCTCGGCCGGCGTCTCGGCAGCCTCGGCCTCCGCTTCCTCGTCCTGGTCGGCCGGCTCCGGGGCCTTGTCCTTGACCGGGAGCACGGCTGGCGTGCGGCACAGGCCGCGCACTTCGCGGATCACCGACCGGGCCGCCGCGAGCATGGCGATTGCCGCCAGCGCCGCGCCCATCGTCCAGGCTGCCTGGGCGGCGATCACAAGCCGGTCGCGGCCCGCCGCCAGCCACGTGAACGCAGCGGAGCCCCCCCAGGCCGACAGCGCGAGCACGAGCCAGAAGGTCGTGGCGCCGCGTTCGTGGAGCGGGAGCACGGCCCACAGCGACACGACGCCATAGGCGACGGCCGCCACGGCGACCCACCAGCCGAGCCCAGCGGGCCCGAACGGCACGCTGGAAGCGTCGACGATCGCCGCGCCGACGACGCGGCCGATCGGCACGACCGTGGCGAACGAGGTCACGATGAACAGGCCCGCCAGCCAGCCCCATGCCCGGAACCGGCCCTTGTAGTCGTCGCGCCGGTAGCGGCGCATGAGCCGCACCACGAGGGCCACGGCGGCCGCGAGCACGAGCATCGACTGCGTCAGCCAGCCGGCCAGCGACTGCATCGACCGCGGATCGAGGCAGCCCTTGACGGCCCGCAGCGTGGCGGCGAACCGGCCGCCGTCGGCGAACAGCGGCCGGCCGAGCACCGGCTCCCAGGCCGCGACCGTCACCGCCCCGCTGACGGCGATGAGGATCGCCGCGATCGCCAGCGTCATGCCGCCGAGACCGGTCGGCAAGAGCACGGCCGGGCTGCTCTGATGCTCGGGGTGCGCCTCCCGCGAATACTCGGCCATGGAACGCGGCTCGGAGGCCGGCGCCTGCCCGGCGCCGGTCGCGGAACGGTTCCAGGAGACGACGAGACGGCGGCGCTGGTCGCGCCGTTGGCTTCCCTTCGACGACATCGATCTCGAATCCCTTCGCTGGCGCGGACGCTGCCGGCGGGACGCTCCGCCCGTGGCGACAGCCGCGTTCCCTCCGCGTGGATCACGGACGGCATCCTGCCGGTCCTCCGAACCGATCCACGCAGTCTTGCTTCGGCGCGGGCGCGCCGTGGGATTCAGGGCGGCCGGCGCCGATGGGGCAGGACGCACGCCGGGCAGGTTCGGCAGGGTCGTCGTCGCGGGAGCGTACGGTGCAATCCGGACGATCCGCAGGGTCGTGGGGGGGGGTGGCCGATCCCGCCGTCGGGCGCCGGGATCGGCCACGGCCGAGTTGCCGCTCCACGACCGGTGGGCTACGATCCCGCGATACCGCCTGGCCGACGCGGCCCGGGTGACGAACGCACGACGCCGCCTCGAGGAGATGACTTCATGGCCTTTTCGCTCCCCCCCCTCCCCTACGCCTTCGATGCGCTGGAGCCCTCCATCGACGCGCGGACGATGGAGATCCATCATGACAAGCACCACGCCACGTACGTCACCAACCTGAACAAGGCGTTGGAGACGCATGCCGATCTGGCGGCCCTGCCCATCGACACGCTGATCGCCGATCTGGAGAAGGTGCCGGAGGGGGTGCGGACCGCGGTGCGGAACAACGGCGGCGGCCACGCCAATCACACGCTGTTTTGGGAATCCCTCGGCAAGGGCAAAGGGGGCGAGCCCTCCGGTCACCTCGCCGAGGCCATTCGCAGCGTGTTCGGCGGCTTCGATCGGTTCAAGGAGGAGCTCACCAAGGCGGCGTTGGGCCGGTTCGGCAGCGGCTGGGCCTGGCTGTCGGTCGATCCCAAGGGCAAACTGCTCATCGAGAGCACTGCCAACCAGGACAGCCCGATCATGCACGGCAACAAGCCGCTGTTCGGCATCGACGTCTGGGAGCACGCCTATTACCTGCTTTACCAGAACCGCCGCGTCGACTATGTCAACGCCGTCTACAACGTCATCGACTGGAATGCGGTCGGCAAGCGGTTCGTGCCGTAGGCCGATCCGCCAGCAGCGTGCAGAGAGAAAGGGGACGGCGGCCGCCGTCCCCTTTCTTGCTTGAGTTTCTTGCTTGACTGGCGTTGACGCGTGGCGGGAACGGAGCCTATCTCCCCGGCTCGCGCCCGCCCGGCAGTCCGTGGAGCGGTCGCTCAACCGCGTTCCGGAGGCCCCCCGCAATGTCCGTTCTTTGCACGCAGACGATTCGTCCGGCCGCGCCGCTGCGACCACTGGCGGCCGCCCTGCTCGTCCTGCTCGCGACGTCCGGGTGCAAGACCGGAACGGCCACATCGAAGCCGTCGTGGTGGGCGTTCGGTGGCACCGACGCGGCAAAGCTCGCGTCCGCTCCGGCTTACGACAAGGGGGCGATCGAGAAGCCCTCGGCGACGTCCAAGCCCTATCCGGTGACGTCCACGCCCCAGTCCTACTCGCTCGCCGCCGGCCAGGCTGCTCCGGCCGTGGACGTGGCGGCGACTCCCCCGGCGGTGACCTACGGCACGACGCCGGCGCCGGCACGTTCGCAGCCGGCTCCCGCCGCCGTGCCCGAACCAGCACAGACCGCGGATGCGCGCCAGCCGGCACCGCTGGCTTCGATCACGCCGCAGGTCGGTCCGTACACGACCCTGCCCGGTGAACCGCCGGCCGGCGGCGGCGCGACCGAGGCGGGCGGCGACCGGTTTCGGGCCGCGCCCCCCGATCGCTATGCCGACGCACGTCCCTCCGATTCCTGGTCGGCGCCCGCCGCCCCACCGCAGCAGGCGGCCGGCTCGCGGTATGGCGACGCGGCGGGCAGCCGCTTCGCAGGCGGTCAACAGCCGGCCGAGGTTCCGCTCCAGGGCGTGCCGCCCGCGGCGACCACCATGCCCGCCGTTCCGGCGCGGCCGGCTGGGTTCTCCGCGACCGAGCCGCCTGCCGCCGTCTCGGGACCGCCGCCCGGCGGTTCCGGCTTCGGCGGCGTCGCCATCGATCCGGCCGTCGTGCCCGCCGCTCCTGCGACCTTGCCGGCGCTGTCGCCATCCCCCTCGACACCCGTGCCGCCGCGGCGGAACGATCCGCTCTACAGGCCCGCCGGCACGTCCAGTTATCGCCCCGGCCGGGAGATTCTCGTGAGCGGCGGAGCCGAGGCCGATGCCGCGGTCAGGCAGGTGAACTTCGAGACGCCGCCGCCGGCGAATTGACGCGGCCCGGCCCGGGCGTCACCAGCCCATCACCATGTTCGACTCGATCACTCGCCTGGCGCGGTCGAGATCGTCGCCGGTCTCGTGCATGTAGAGGCGGATCGCATGCAGTTTGTCACCGGCCGCACGGGCCAGACACTCGCGTGCCGTGTTGCACGGGTCGACCCGTGAACTGTTCAGCCCGAGGGCGGACTTGGAGATGACCCACGAGTCGCGGGGCCGGCGGGTGAGCCGGAGGATCTTTTCTCCCGGATAGGCATCGTCGACAACGGCGGCCGCGGCCTGCTCGTCGGCGGCCCACGAGATGATGATGTGGGCGCTCGTCTCGATTTCGAACAGCGGCATCGCGCGACACTCCCGGTTCTCTTTCCGCCGAGGCGAGCGTATGCCGGATCGGCCGGGGCGTCAAATTCACGGACCTTGCCGCGCAGTTCGTCCGCCCCGTGGCGGTGCCTGATGGTGTTCGCTGGTATGATGATGTCGGTGTGGCGGCCGAGTCAGGGTGCGGGTGCGTCGACATGCAATACGACAGGCTCGGGTTCCCGATCCCGAAAGAGTTCGAGCCGGCGGCCGAACGGGCGCGGACCGCCGGCAACGCCGGCCGGCTGCCTCCGGGGTTCGACGTCGAGCCTCGTGATCCATCGGCGCCGGGCCCGTTTCGCCGTTTCTTTCTCCTCGGCGTCCTGCTCCTCGGCGTCCTGCCGGTCCTGTTGCTCCCCAAGATCCTTCCCGTGGTGCGTCGCGAGATCGTCGACGGCGCGATCCGGCAGGCGATGGTCGACGAGGGGCGGGCGGACGTGGCCGGCGCCGCCCGGCAGGTCGGCCGCGCGCTCGCCTGGGTCGACGGCGATGCCGACCAGCAGCACGCGCTGCTCTGCTGGCGGTCGGCGCTGCGGCTGCAGGACGGCGACGCCCGCGGTGCGATCACCGACGCCACGGCGGCGGCCGTCGTCGCCCCGACATCGGCCCGGCCGCTGCGGACGCGGGCCATCGCCCGCGTGGTCGCCGGCGACGTCGACGCGGCGCTGGCCGACGCGGAGGCCGCGCTGGCCCTCGACGGGGACGCCAGTCCCGAAGCCCTCAACCACCGCGCCTACATCCGGGCCCTCGTCGGCCGCGAACTGCCCGCCGCGCTCGCCGACATCGAGCGGGCCATGGAGGGTGGCGACGCGGAGTCGCCGGAGTTCCTCGACACGCGTGGTTTCATACTCCACCTGCTCGGCCGCCAGCACGAGGCGATCGACGATCTCAACCGGGCCATCGCCGGCACGCAGCAGACCCGGCGCCGAGTGCTGGCGGAGGTGGGCGGGGCGGATCCGGCGTTCGGCGCCTGGCGACTACGGCCGGTCGAGCACGCGTTGGCCGTGATGCACCAGCACCGGGCGCTCGCCTGCCGTGCCGCGGGCCTGGCGGCCCAGGCGGATCAGGATTTCGCGATCGCCGCCCGCAAGGGGTTCGCGCCCGACCGCGGCGTGCTGTAGCGGGCAGAGGAAGCGGTCCGTGGCATGAAGCCGGCCCGCCCCGGGAGCGTTTCTGGCTGTCCGTGGAAAAAGCCATCGATGGCCTTTTTCCACTTGGTCGACCACAGGAAACGCCGAGGGTTTCCTCGGTCGACGGTCGCCGTATCGTGCGGCGGCAGACGTGTTCCGCAGTCTGGTGGGGTAGCGAATTCGAACGCAAATCGAGCGTTCCGCCCGCGCCGTGCCGCGCTCTGGTGTCCCGCCGCGGCCGGGGCTATGCTTTGCCGTCTCGCGAGGAAGCACCCGGCTCCGTGCGAACGGTTCACGGGGGTGTAGCTCAGTTGGTTAGAGCGCCAGCCTGTCACGTTGGAGGCCGCGGGTTCGAGTCCCGTCACCCTCGCTTTTCCGCCTGTGCTTCCCTTTCGCCGTCTTGAACCCGGCTCGGCGATCGTCACGGGGGCTGCTTCCGGCCTCGGTCATGAGATTGCCCTCGGGCTGATCCGCTCCGGCTGGCAGGTGGCCTGCGTCGACCTGCCGCACACGGTGGCCGGTCTCGAGTCGCGTCTGCCGCGGGGCGATGCATCGCGGCCGCCCCGCGCCCTCGGCCTCGACGTGCGGGACGCGGCCGGCTGGCGCGGGCTCCACGATCGGCTCCGTGCCGAGTGGCCCCGACTCGAGCTCCTCGTCAACGCGGCCGGCGTGGGGGCCACCGGTGAGGTGGGGCGGCTGCCTGGCGACCAGTGGCGCCGGGTGCTCGACACCAACCTCCTCGGCACGGCGCTCGGCTGCGAGACGTTCCTCCCCTGGCTGCGCGAGCATCCGCGCCGTTCGCACCTCGTCAACGTCGCCTCGATCGCGGCGATCCTCGCGCCGCCTTCCATGGCCGCCTACGCCGCGAGCAAGGCGGGCGTGGTGGCGCTGTCGGAGGCGATCGCCGCGGAGTGCCCGCGCCGCCGACCGGGGGTGACCATCGTCTGCCCGGGATTCTTCCGGTCCGGGCTCCTCGACACCTGGCACTTCACCTCGGCCCGCGAGGAACGTGAGGCCCGGCGCCGGATGGATGCCGCCCGCTGGGACTCGCGCCGCGTGGCCGGCCGCGTGCTCCGCGCCGTGCAGGTGAATCGCAGGTACGTCGTGGTCGGCGTCACGGCGCGGTGGCTGTGGCGGCTCAAGCGGCTCGCACCGCGGGCCACGACGGCGCTCGTGCAGGGCATCTATAGACGCCTCGGTCGCTGAGCCGGGCCCGACGTCTGCCGGCTGGTTGCGACCGCGTGCCCGGCTCGGGTAGCCTTTCCCGGGGTGGGCCCCCGCCGGCGTTTTCCGGACGGCACCGCAGAGGAGACGAGAGACATGCCATTTCCTGCGTTTTCGCGACGACGATTCGTCGCCGCCGGGTCGGCCGCGGCCATCGCCCCCGTCGTCATTCCCGGCTCCGCCCTCGGCCTCGACGGCGTCGCGCCGCCGAGCGAGCGAATCGTCGTCGGCGGCATCGGCCTCGGCCGGCGCGGGGAATACGACCTCGGCTGCTTCCTCCAGCAGCCCGACGTGGAGTTCGCGGCCGTCTGCGACGTCAAGGAGGCGCGGCGCACGACGATCAAGAAGATGGTCGACGACCGCGCCAGGAACGACCGCTGCACCATGCACCGCGACTTCCGCGAGCTGCTCGACCTGTCGGCCATCGATGCCGTGCTCATCGCCACCGGCCCCAACTGGCACGGCACCATGGCCGCCGCCGCGGCCCGGGCCGGCAAGGACATGTATTGCGAGAAGCCCTGCACGAAGAACATCGCCCAGAGCCTTGCCCTCCGGGACATCGTCCAACGCACGGGGCGGGTGTTCCAGGCGGGCACGCAGCGGCGCAACCTTCCCCACTTCGCCTTCGCCTGCGAGCTGGCCCGCACGGGCCGGCTCGGCAAGCTGAAGCGGGTCTATGCGCACCCGGCCGGCATGAAGGCGGCGATGAGCGGCTGGCTCCCGGCCGAACCCGCGCCCGATCCGGAGAAGACCGATTGGGACATGTATCTCGGCCCCGCCGCCTGGCGGCCGTTCAACGCCAAGTTTCTCGACGGCTTCAACTTCGAGAAGGGGGGCGGGCTGGTGGGCGGCGGCGTGCTTGAGTGGGGCTCGCACTGCGTCGATCTCTGCCAGTGGGCGGTCAACGACCGGCCGCCGCCGGTCGAATACTCCCCGCCGCGCGACGGCGAACTCGTGGCCCGCTACGACGACGGCTGCGAACTCGTGTTCCGCGAGAAGGGCTGGATCCCGCTCGGCTCCTGCCCGGTCCGCTTCGAGGGGGAGACCGGCTGGGTGGAGGCGGGCGACAGCGGCAAGCTCGTCCTCTCCTCCCCCGCCCTGCTCGCCGGCCGCACCGTGGCCGAGATTGGCGGCTATCCGGCGACGTTCCACGTCCGCGACTTCCTCGACTGCGTGAAGACCCGCGGCAAGCCCAAGGGGAACGAGGACGCGGCCTGCAACGCTCACATCGCCTGCCATGCGGCCAACGTGGCGATCGCCCTCGATCGGCCCGTCAAGTACGACACCGTGGCCAACCGTTTCGTCGGCGACGACGCGGCCAACCGGCTGCTCTCGGAGGCCTTCCGTGAACCTTGGAGGATCTGACATGCACCTGGTCTCCGTGCGCCCGACGCTCGTCGTGGCGGTCCTCCTGGCCGCCTGGTGCGGCGCCGCGTGTGCCGGCGACGGCCGCACCGACAAGGAGCGGCAACTGATCACCCAGCTGCGGTCGGCCGCCGAGGGGGAGCGGGCGATTGCCTGCAAGGAACTGGCGATCCACGGCTCCGCCGACGCGGTCCCCGACGTCGCCAAACTGCTCGGTGACGAGCGGCTCAGTTCGTGGGCCCGGATCACGCTCGAGGCGATCCCCGACCCGGCCTGCGATGCGGCCCTGCGGGAGGCCGCGGGTCGGCTGCAGGGGCGGCTGCTCGTGGGGGTCATCAATTCGCTGGGCGTGCGGCGCGACGTCGGCGCCGTGGGCATGCTCGCCGGCCGGCTGGCCGACCCCGATCCGGCCGTGGCCTCCGCGGCGGCCATCGCCCTCGGGCAGGTGGGCGACGCGGCGGCGCTGGCGGCCCTGCGGCCGACGCTGGCGTCGACGCAGCCGGCCGTCCGCGACGCCGTGGCCGAGGCGTGCGTCGTGGCGGCGGAGCGGATGCGGTCCGCCGGCCGCGGTTCCGATGCAGCCGCCCTCTGCGACCTGGTCTGCAAGGCCGAGGTGTCGGCGCAGCGAATCGGCGAGGCGACCCGCGGGGCGATCCTCGCTCGTGGCGCCGCAGACGTGCCCAGGCTGATCGAGCTGCTGCGGTCGCCAGACCGGCGGATGTTCGGGTTCGGCCTGTCGGTGGCCCGCGAGCTGCAGGCACCCGAGGTCGACGCCGCGCTGATCGCGGAGATCGGTGCCGCGCCCGCCCGGTCAACGCTGTTCGTCGAGGCGCTCGCCGATCGTGGTGGTGCGACGGCGCGGAAGGCTCTGGCCGAGGTGGCGGCCCGTGCCGACGCCGAGCGCACGGCCCGGCTGGCGGCGGTGCGTGCGCTGGGCCGCGTCGGCGACGACTCGAGCCTGCCCCCGCTCCTCGCCCTGGCGTCCGACGCCGATCGCGACCTGGCTGCGGCCGCGCGGACGGCGATCGCCGACCTGCCGGCGTCTGCGGGAGTGGACGACGCGGTCCGCGGTCGGCTCGCGGCCGCCACTCCGGCGACGCTTCCCGTGCTCCTCGAGATCGTGACCCAGCGCCGAATTTCGGCCGCTCTGCCCGAGGTGCTCGGCGCGGTGAAGAATGCCGACAAGGGGGGGCAGGCGGCGGCCGTCGCCGCGCTCGGCGAGATCGTCGATCTCGATCGGCTCGGCATCCTCGTCGATCGCAGCGTCGGCGGCGACGACGCTGCCGGCGGCCTCGCGGCCCTGCGCACGGCCTGCGTCCGCATGCCCGACCGCGACGCCTGCGTGCAAAAGCTGGAGGGGGCGCTCGGCAGCGCGGCTCCGGCCACGCGGCTTGCCCTGCTCGACATCGTCGGCGAGGTGGGGGGCAAGCGGGCCCTCGCCGCCGTGGCTGCGGCTGCACGAACCGCCGCCCAGGAGCCGATTCAGGACGCCGGCACGCGGCTGCTCGGCAAATGGCAGACGGCCGATGCGGCGCCCGTGCTGCTCGACCTCGTGAAGACGCTCCCCGAAGGCAAATATCGGGACCGGTCCCTGAAGGGTTACCTGCGGGTGGCCCGGCAGCTTGCCGCCGACGAAGCCCAGCGGATTGAGATGTGCCGCACGGCGCTCGCGGCGGCCCGCAATGACGCCGACCGGGGCATCATCGCCGAGGCGATCAAGGGGATGCCGAACGCGGCCGCGGTGCAGAAGGCGGTCGAGTCCAAGCCCTGAGCGGGAGCCATTGAGCAAAAGGTGCCAGCCACCAAATCTGGGCAAGCCGCCAGCTTACCCAGATTTGGTGGCTGGCACCTTTTCACTCCAGGGCGATCTCCTCCAGCCACGCCCGGATCTCGTTGTCGTACTCGCTCGCCAGACCGCCCACGATCAGCTGCCGATGAAAGCTCGCCGCGCCCCCCTTGCGGTGGTCGGCGTCCTCGGCGCTGGGAAACCGCAGGTCGGGGTCGTAGGCCACGAGGCCACGGCAGAAGTTCATCAGCAGCTCGTTGCACGTCACCTCGCTGGGGAGCAGTTGCGGCAGCCGATGGACGAGCGACCGCTTCGCCTCCAGCAGGTCGGCGAACGACTTGAGGCCGGTGAACGGCGACTGCCCGGCGAGCATCTCCACGAGCACGTAGCCGAGGCTCGCAAGGTCGGAGCGGGGCGTGTTCTCCCGGCCCTCGAGAACCTCCGGAGCGGCGTAGGCGGGGGTGCACGTCCGGGTCGGCGGCGGCTCGTCGGCCGCATGGGCCGAGCCGATGTCGATGATCTTCGCGTTGCCCGTCCGCTTCACCATGATGTTGGCGGTCTTGACGTCACCATGGACGATTCCCTCGCGGTGCAGGGCGGCCAGCGCCGCCAGGCACTCGCGGACGATGGCGATCGCCACCCCCGGCTTGAGCCGCGACTGACGCGGGCCCGCCGTGACGATCACGTTGTTGAGGTGCCCCCAGCGGTCGTCGTCGACGCGGGCCCGCGTCTCTGTGAGCAGTTCGGGGGCGAGGAGCCGCGACAGGTCGTAGCCGTCGATCCACTCCATCTCCATGATCCGGATCCGGCGCTGCTCGACGAAGTTGTGGACGTCGAGAAGGTTGTCCTGCTGGATCTGGGCGACGCGGGCGGCCACGGCCGCGATCTTGTTCATCGCCGCGACGTACAGTTCCTCGGAGTCGTACCGCTCCGGCGAGAAGATTTTCAACGCCACCGGGAGCGTGAAGTTGTCGCTGCCGCGCCGCGTGGTCAGGTACACGACCCCCTGCCCTCCCGCTCCGAGCCGGCGCGAGAGGGAGTGGTACTCGGTCCAGTTGAGCCGGCCGGCGCCGAGGATCTCGGCGTACCGCGAGAGCAGCTCGTCCGGGCAGCGGCTGCCTACGTCGCCTGCAACCGAGACCGTCGGCCGCTCCTCGCGCAGGATCGTGGTGTTCATCGGAGCGGGCCGCCTTTCTGGCACCAGGCGCTCGGCGCGGGGAAACCGAGCCGCTTGTCCACGACGTTTCGCAACGGCGCGTCCGCCAGGTACCGGCGAAGATTATCGCAGAAAAAGTCGGTCATTGCATCGATGCGCCGGGCCGCCTGGCCGCCGACGTGCGGTGTGACCACGAGATTGGGGGCCGTCCAGAGCCGGCTCTCCGGCCGGGGCGGCTCGTCGGGCGTCACGTCGAGCCCCGCCGAGTCGAGCTGCCCGCTCTCCAGGGCGTCGACGAGGGCGTCCTCGACCACGCACTGGCCGCGGGCGACGTTGACGAGGATCGCGCCGCGGTTCATCCGGGCCAGCGCCGCGGCATCGATCATGTCGCGCGTGTGAGCCGTGAGCGGCGGGCAGAGGAAGAGAATGTCGGACTCCTCGAGCAGCCGCGGCAGCGCCTCCGGCGGACCGAGAAACTCGACGCCGGCCGGCTTGTCGATCGGGAACCAGTCGGTGGCGAGGATCCGCACGCGAAACGGGGCGAGCACCTCGACGAGCCGCCGGCCGTTGCCCCCGAGGCCGACGATGCCGACCGTGGCGTCGGTCAGGTCGCGAGTCGGCCGGCGGACGAATTCCCGCCGCGCCTGCTGCTCGAGAAACAGCCGCGTCCGGCGCGTGCAGGCGAGGGCGAGGCCCAGGGCATGCTCGGCCACCTGGTCGGCGAGCACTCCCGAGGCGCTCGTGACGACGATCGCAGAGCCGATGACCGCCGGCACGAGGCAGTGGTCGAGCCCGGCCGCCGACGACTGAATCCAGCGCAGCCGGCCGCGGGCCACGACCTCGTCCCAGGGGACGGGCACCTTGGGATGGCCGCAGAACAGGTCGGCCTCCGGCAGCTCCGCCGCCACCCGCTCCTGGCCGGCGTCGACGATCTCCGCGGCCGGGGCGACGGCCTGGATCTGGGCGACGTGCCGGGGCTCGACGGGGTAGCAGAGGACGATGCGCATGCCGGGTTTTCGCAGCCGGTCGGCCCGCGCGGCAAGCGGAAAAAAGGGGATCTTTCCCCGATCCCCTGACGAGCGGCGGAAAAATGGCTTGCCAAGTCGGCCGTTCCGAGTTGAATAAGGAGAGTGAGTATGCCGATACGACGGCGACGTGGAGCCGTTGTCCGCCCCCCGTGGTCACCCCCTGCGGTGCTTTTCGATGCGTTCGTCGAGCCTCACCGTCGCGGCGCTCGCCCTCTTGCGGATCGTGGTCGGCCTCCACTTTTTTCTGGAGGGACTTTCGCATCTCCGCGATGCCGACTGGTCGAGCGCCGGGTTCCGCAAGGTCGCCGTCGGCCCGCTGGCCGACTGGTACCGGTCGGCCCTGCCCCAGACGGGTGACTGGCGCGGTACGCTCGGGGCGAACGACGGTCGCCCTGTCGCCGACGCCTCCAAGGCCTGGCAGGCGAGCGTCGTCGGCTCGTGGCGAACGGTGCTCGCCGAGAGGATGAAGCGTCTCCCACTCGAGGCAGATGCCACGGCGGCGGCACAGAAAAGTCTGGCAGCCGCCGAGGCCGATCTGGCCGCGTACGTCGAATCGATCGAGCCCGACCTGGCCGACTACCGGCTGCAACTGACGCGGCTGGCGGCGATGGAGGCCCGCCCGGGGGCGACCGCGATCCCGTTCGAGCGCGAGCGGCTCGCCAAGAAGCGGGCCGAACTCGCCGGCCAGGCCGCCGGGTGGATGAAGGATGTCGAGGGCATTGGCGCGAAGCTCGTCTCAGACTGGGACGCCCAGCTCGGCTCCGCTCCCGACCGGCGCCGGGCAGCCGCCGCAGAGCCCACGCCGCTCTGGAAGGCGGACCGGTTCGTGAGCTGGTCGCTGGTCACGATCGGCGCCTGCCTCGTGCTCGGCGTGGCGGTGAAGTTCAACGCGATCGGCGCCGCCTTGTTCCTCGCCAGCGTGCTCGCGTCCCAGCCCTTCTGGGTGGCCGGTGCCCAGCCGACCTACAATCAGTGGGTGGAGCTCGCCGCATTGCTCGTGATCGCCGCCCTGCCCTCCGGGGGCTGGAGCGGACTGGACTACTTCCTCAAACAGTGGTGCCCGCTGTCCCGCTTGTGCGCGGGATGCTGTGGCACCTCGACCGGGGTGAAGCGATGAATCTGACGGAGCAGCAGAAGCAGATCGGCAAGGAGAACTTCTCCGACGCCGTGACCATCAGCCGGCGCGACTTCCTCGGCGGCGCCGTGGCCGCCGGACTCGCCTCCGGCGCCGGGCTGGGCTCGATCTACTTCGGCTACGGCAGGAGCGTGGGCGACCCGCTCCGCGTGGGCGTGCTCGGCACCGGCGACGAGGGGAGCGTGCTCATCGGGGCCCACAATCCCGAGTATCTCAACGTCGTCGCCATCGCCGACGTCCGCCCCTACAACGTCTTCCGCGCCTTCCACGGCGACGTCTCCAGCCCCAGCGCCACCACGGCCCGTCCGGGCCTGATGAAGAAGTACAAGTGGTCCACCGAGGACGCGGCCCGCGGCCACGTCAAGGTGTACGGCGGCTACGAGGACCTGCTCGCCGACAAGGACGTCGAGGCGGTGATCATCGCCCTGCCGCTCCACCTCCATGCCGAGGCGTCGATCAAGGCGATGCGGGCCGGGAAGCACGTGCTCACCGAAAAGCTCATGGGGCACAGCATCCACGAGTGCAAGGAGATGGGCCGCGTCTCGCGCGAGACGGGCAAGATCCTCGCCACCGGGCACCAGCGGCACTACAGCGTGCTCTACGACAACGCGGTGCACACGATCGGCACGGCCCGGCTGCTCGGCGACCTGCACTCGATCCGTGCCCAGTGGCACCGGGGCAACCTGCCCGGCAAGGACTCCTGGCAGCCGCCGCTGCCGGGAGATGCGGCGCTCGCCAAGCGGCTGGCCGGCTGGAAGAAGGACCTCGAGGCGGCGAAGCCGGGCGACATCGACAAGCTCGTGAAGCAGATCGCCCAGCTCGAGGCTCAGATCGCCGACCAGGCGGTCGATGCCGCCGCGCATGGCTACACGTCGCTGACGCTTCCCACGGGTGCCACGCGGACGCCGCTGGAGGAACTGATCCGCTGGCGGCTCTGGAACCGCACCGGCGGCGGGCTGATGGCCGAGCTCGGCAGCCACCAGCTCGACGCCGCCGGGATCTTCGTCTCGGCGATGCACGGGCCGGGGAAGAAGATCAAGCCGCTGACGGTGACCGCGGTCGGCAACCGCAGCATCTTCCCCGCCGACCGGGAGATCGACGACCACGTCTACTGCACCTATGAGTATCCCGCCCCGGGCTACTTCGACGAGGCGGGCAAGGTGGCCGATCCGAACAAGAAGATCGTCGTCACCTACTCGTCGATCAACGGCAACGGCTTCGGCGAGTACGGCGAGGTGGTGATGGGCACGAAGGGAACGCTCGTCCTGGAGCGGGAGCAGGACGTGATGCTCTACAAGGACTCCGCCAAGGACACGCGGGTGACCGTGGCCAAGGCGAAGGACGGCACGCCCACCCTCGACACCACCGAGAGCGGCGGCGGCGGCTACGCCGCCGGCGGCAAGGGGGGCGATGCCAAGCCTCCGTCACGTGGGTACCAGGAGGAGATGGAGCACTGGGCGTGGTGCATCCGCAACCCCGCTCCGGAGAATCAGCCGCGGTGCAAGCCCGAGGTGGCGATCGCCGACGCGGTGATCGCGCTGGTCAGCAACATCGCCCTGGCCAACCCGGCGACGCAGGCCCGGATCGAGTTCAAGCCGGAGTGGTTCGACATCGCCAGCGACGAGACGCCCGAGGGGGTCAAGCCCGACATCGTCCGGGACCGCTACCAGGTGTAGCGGGGGGCGGGCGACCGCTGCTTCAGTTGGCGCTCTGCGCTCCCCGCAGCCACGCGGAGCCGGTGGCGGGCAGGGTGTGGCGAACCTCGTCGCACACCCCGGTCCGGGCATCGATGAGGGTCAGCGTCAGCACGCGCCGTCCGCCCGCTGCGGCCGGCTCGATCGCGGCCAGTAGCAGGGAGTCGACATCCTGGCCCTGCTGCTCCATGAAGCGGGTGAAGGCGGTGCGCTGTTCCGGCACGCGCAGGTCGGCGGGCCGCAGGCGTGCGGCTTCGAGGCCGGAGGCGACGAACCGGGGGGCGATCGCCTCGAATGAGTCCGACTCGTCGATCCGCTGCTGGATGATGGCGCCGAGCCGTGGTGCGACCTGGTCGCCGTCCGGGCCGGGCGCGGCGAGCGGCACGATGCAGATCCGCTTCGCCGCCGGGCCGCCGGTGTCGGAGGAGGCGTAGGACGTCTGGATCACGGCCGGGGGCACGTGCCGGGCGAGCAGCGCCGCGACTGCGTCGCGAACGGGAACGCGTAGCGACTCCGCCGTGTCGCTGCCGGCGGGACTGGCGCCGCCGCTCATGGCTCCGCGGCCCACGTCCGCGAGCCGGCAGCCGCCGGTGAGGATGCCGATCGCCAGCGCGATGCAGCCGAGGCGGGGATGGCGAACGGTGTGCGCGGGCATCGACGCATCCGGGACGAACGGGGGGCCGGGGGCCGGTGAAGAAATAGCAGATCCCGCCCCCGGCTCCGAGAGCATTCCGCGGCGTTCCCGGGCACCGTCGTCAGCCGATGTCGAGCCAGCCGGGGAGCACGGTGCCGGCCGGCAGGGTGAGGATGTCGCGGAGTTCGTCGCGGGCCGCGGCGTCGAGCGGCACGAACGTCACCGGATCCTGCACGGCCGCGGGATCGACCAGTCGCCAGCCCGTGACTTTCGTCCCCGCGAAGATCGGCGTTCTACCGTAGCCGTACATCATGTGGTCGACGTTCTCGAAGATCGTGCGCAGCACCACCTCGGCGGGCCGCGGCCGGCGGATGAAACAGAGTTCCACCACGTCCTTCCAGAAGTGGGGCACGAACTTCCCGCGCACATCCGCGAAGCCCACCCGGCCGCGGTTCGTGCCGGCGATGCAGACGGGCAGCGCGGCGAGCGGTCGGCCGCGGTCGCGGCAGCGGCGCTCGATGGCGTCCTGCAAGTTGATGAGGAAGTCGGCGCTGAAGCAGTCGTCGCAGACGAGCACGATCCGGCCGAGGTCGAGTGGCGTTGCTGGAGGCGGGGCAACGGCGGCTGGCGAAGCACCGCGCGCGGCGTCTGGGGGGTCGCCGACGAGGGCGGCGGCGAGCCGCTCGAAGCGGATGCCGTAGCTCTGGATCTCGGTCGGCAGGCCGTGACCGAGGACCACGATCGTCGTCGGCCGGCCGGCGGTCACTGCTGCGCGGATCGCGGCGAGGAAGTCGTCGGCCACGCCGGCGATCGTTTCGTCGGCCGCGTCGCGCTTGAAGATGGTGGCGGCGCAGCCGTAGGCGGCGGCGATGGCCCCGATCTCCTTCGGGTCGAGCCCGCGGTCGGGATCGAGCAGGCCGATCACGTCGCGTCCCGGGGCGAAGACCGGCCGCGGACCGGCCGCCGCCCGCTGCCGGTCGATGAACCGGGCGAGGGCCGCGAGCGTGCGGGCGGTGTCTGGCGCGGGCAGGGAGGCCAAATGCGCGGCATGCTGCAGGGCGAGATGGTGCAGGGCCGGCTCGATCTGCACGAAGGTTTTTGCGGGCAGGTCGAGCTGCGGCGTCACGAGCGGGGATATGTCCCGCTGAAAGGTCGTGAAATCCTCCGGCATGGCCAGCCGGTCCGCGGCTCCGGCGGTCGGGCAGGCGGCGGCGATCGCGGCGGCGACGAGACACGCACGCATCGGGGGTCGAGCTCCAGGGGCGGATGGTCGTCCGGCGGCCCGGATGCGGCCACCGTCGCCGACAGGATACCGCGTCTGGCGGGCTTTTTCGTGTTGCCTGAGCCGCGCTGTCAGGACGGTTGACAGCCGGGGAACGATTGTATACTGTACATGAGTACATAAATGGAGCGGAGGTGCTGAGATGGTGACGTTTGGGCTCGGCCCGTCGGGGCTGGTCGATGCCGGGAGCCTTCAGGTTCGGGAGGCGGCCCGTGAGGTGGTGTCGAGCGGCTTTCGACCACTCGATTCCCTGCTGCCGGCCGGCGGCATCCGCCGGGGCAGCCTGATCGAATGGCTGGCCGGTGGCGCGATCGCGGGGGGGGCGGCGACGCTCGCCGCCGCGGTTGCCTGTCGTCTGGCCCGGGCCGCCCAGCGGTCGCGGACGATTCTCGTCGTCGATCGCTCGGGCTGGTTTCATCCGCCCGCCATCCTTCCCTGGCTGGGCCGGGAGGGGAGCGGGCTGCAGCTCGTCGTGGCCCGTCCTTCGCGAGACGAGGATGAGATCTGGGCAATCGACCAGGGGCTGCGCTGCGCCGGCGTGGCGGCCGTGCTGGCATGGCCGCGGATGCAGGCCGCCGGCAGTGGCCTGTGGCCAGCCGCGCAGCGGCGGTCGCCGCCGCACGCCCGACAGCAGTGGTCGATCGCGATGCGTCGCTGGCAGTTGGCGGCCAAGTCGAGCGGTGCCATCGGGTTCTTCGTCCGGCCGGCAGCCGCGCAACGGGAGCCCTCCTGGGCCGAGGCGAGGATCGCCGTCACGCCACTTCCGGGTGGCACGCTGCTGGAACGCCGGCTGCGGCTCGAGCGGGCCGGCGGCTACTGGCCGCTTCCGGCCAGTAGCAACTGCCCGGAAGTGGCCGGCAATCAGTCTGTCGAGATCGTGCTCGATCTGGAGAGCGGAGCAGCAGCCATCGGGCGCGCCGCCGGCGTGGCGCCGCGCGCCGCGGAAGGTGTCCGCAGCGGTGCCGTGCGGTCGGACGAGGCGATCGGACCGGCGGCAAGCATTTCCGAGCGGGGTGTGTCATGCCGCGCATCATGACGATCTGGCTGCCGCGCTGGCCGGTGCAGCGGCGGCTCCTGGAGCGGCCCGAGTGGCGTGCGCTGCCGGTGTTCGTCTGCCGCCGCGAGCGCCGTGGCGTGATGACGGTGGTCTCGTGGGCCTGGGCGGAGCCGCCCCGGTCGGCGGCCCGACGTGCGGGGGGACGTCGGCCGAGGATTCCCGAGGGCATGTCGCTCGCCGAGGCGATGGCGGTGCTGTCGCTGGCTCACGGTTCCCCTGCCTGCCATGTCGCCGAGGTCGTGCCTGACGACCCGGCCGCGGACCGGGCCGCACTCGATCAGTTGGGCCGCTGGTGCCGCCGGTTCTCGCCGACGGTGGGCATCATGGATGACGCCGCCTGGACACCTGCCGAATGCATCCACCTCGACGTGACCGGCACGGCGAACTTCTTCGGCGGCGAGGCGGCCCTGGCCCGCACGGCCGTCTGGACGCTCGCGGCCCGTGGGGTGCATGGGCGGGTCGCCATTGCCGACACCTGCGCCGCCTCCTGGGCGGCCGCACGGCACACCGACCTGCTGCGCGATCCGCGGGAAGCGGTCGGTTCCCGCTCCACGCTCGTGTCACGGCGGCGGCGGCGCTGGGGCGTCGTGCCCGCCGGTGCCCAGCGGCAGTGGAGAGGTGCAGACGCCGCGCTGGCCGGCCTGCCGCTGACGGCGTTGCGTCTCGACCAGGCCACGATCGGAATGCTCGGCGAACTGGGCATCGACACGATCGGTGGCGCGCTGCGGTTGCCGGCGGCGGCGCTCGCATCCCGCTTTCCCCCCCTGCTCTCCCTGCGGCTCGCCCAGTTCACGGGCGCCGTCGCCGAGCCGCTGGCGGCGCCGCGCGGCGAGGAATTGCCGCAGGCGACGCAGGCATTCGAGGTGCCGCTGGCGGGCCGGGAGGAAATCAGGCAGACGCTGGAGCACGTGATCGACCGGCTGGTGGCGGCATGCGTCGCACCGCTGGCCGCACGGGGCAAGGGCGTGCTCGCGCTGCAGGTGCGTCTGGAGCAGGCTGCAGCCGCGTCGGCCGCGACCGCGGCGCCGATCGTCGTCGATGTCGGGCTCTTCCGGCCGAGCGTCTCGGTCCGGCATCTCGTCGATCTCGTGCGGCTCCGGCTGGAGCGGGTCCGGCTGGCCGGCGACGTCGAGGGAGTGGCCGTGGAGGTACTGGCAGCGGGCACCGTGGCCTGCCGGCAGCGGTCGCTCTTCGAGACGCACGACGCCGACGACGCGGCCGGCATCGAGCCGCTGCTCGATCGGCTCTCCAGCCGGCTCGGGCGCGGGGCCGTGTTCGAGCCGAAGGGGGTGGCCGATGCCCAGCCGGAGCAGGCCTGGATCGCGGCGCCACCCGGCACGGGAGTGGTTCGCACGGACGGACGCGATGCCGGTGGCGGTACGGCGAGCGAACCGCGCACGGAGGGCCGCGCCGGTTCCCGGTCGCAGCATGGGCCCCCCCGGGAACGGACGCCCCGGGAACGGTCGGTCTGGGAGCAGGTGCGCTGGGGGGATCGGGTGCCACTGGCCGGTCTGACGCTGCAGCGGGCGGCCGGTCGGCGGCCTCTCTGGATGCTGCCCCGCCCCCTGCCGCTCGAGCCGCTGCTGGCGGGCCCGGTGGCGATCGCGCCGGACGGCCCGCCGCTGCGGTTTCGGCTCGGTGACGAGGTGCATGCGATCGTGCAAGCGTACGGGCCCGAGCGGATCGAGACGGCGTGGTGGCGCGGGCCGACCGTGCGGCGCGACTACTACGTTGTCGAGACGGAGTCGGGGGGCCGGTTCTGGGTCTTCCGCCGCCTGCGGGACGGGGGCTGGTTTCTGCATGGGACGTTTGCCTGAGTATGGAGCGCGTGCGCGAAGGAGCGGGATTGCCATGAATGCGACTCGATCGGCTGGACCGCGGTATGCGGAATTGCACTGCATGAGCAACTTCTCCTTTCTCGAGGGGGCCTCGCATCCCGAGGAGCTCGTGCAACGGGCCGGGGAACTTGGCTACGAGGCCCTGGCGATCACCGACCGGGCCTCGCTCGCCGGCATCGTGCGTGCCCACGGAGCCGCCCGGGACACCGGGATCAAGCTGATCGTCGGCACGCACCTGGAGCCGTGCGATGCTGCACCGCTGGTCGTCTGGGCGGCCGATCGCACGGGGTACGCGAACCTCTGCCGGCTGCTCACCCGCGGCTACGGTCGCGGTCGGGAGAACGGGGCGTGCGTGCTCACCTACGACGACGTGGTTCGGCATTCCGCCGGCCTGCTGGCGGGCGTGCCGCTGGCGGCGCTGCCCGGAAGCGACGGCCGCGACGAGCGGCTGCGTGCCGAGGCGATCGAGGCCCTGCAGCACTGGCGCAGCGCGTTCGACGGCCGGATCTGGGCGCTGGCCGAGGTGGCGCTCGAGGGGGACGATGCGGACCGCCTCCGGTCGTTCGGCCACGTGGCCCGGCTGGCGGGCGTGCCGGTCGCCGCGGCTGGCGACGTGCGCTACCACGAGCGGTCGCGGCTCCCGCTCCACGACGTGCTCGCGGCCGTGCGGCACGGCGGCACGGTCGACGCGATTCGCGGCCGGCTGCTCGCCAACGGCGAGCGCCATCTCCACGAGCGCTGGCGGATCGCTGCGCGGTTCGCCGCGCTGCCCGGCAGCCTCGAGCAGGCGGTCGAGATCGCCGGCCGCTGCACGTTCACGCTCGACGAGCTGCGGTACGACTACCCCGCGGCGAGCGTGCCGCCGGGCCGCACGCCCCGCGAGCACCTTGCCGAACTGGCCTGGAACGGCGCCCGGCGCCGGTATGTGGAAGGCATTCCCGACAAGGTGTGCGAGCTCCTCATCCACGAACTGGCGCTGATCGCAGAACTCGGCTACGAGGCCTACTTCCTCACCGTGCACGACATCGTCCGGTTCGCCCGCAGCCGCGGCATCCTCTGCCAGGGCCGCGGCTCGGCCGCCAATTCGGCCGTCTGTTACTGCCTCGGGATCACGGCGGTCGATCCGGCGCGGATGAACGTGCTCTTCGAGCGGTTCGTGAGCCGGGAGCGGCGCGAGGCTCCCGATATCGACATCGATTTCGAGCATCAGCGCCGCGAGGAGGTGCTGCAGTACATCTACGACACCTACGGCCGCGATCGGGCGGCGATGACGGCCGAGGTGATCCGCTACCGGCTCCGGTCGGCCGTGCGCGACGTCGGCAAGGCGGTCGGACTGACGCTCGATCGCGTCGCTGCGATCGCGCAGGTCCTCGACCCCGGCGACGGCGTCGAGGACCTGCCGCGGCGGCTCGTCGAGGCCGGCCTCGATCCTGCCGCGGCCACCTGCGCGCGGCTCGAGGCGCTCGTCGGCCAGCTCGTCGGCTTTCCCCGGCACCTCGGCCAGCACGTCGGCGGCATGATCATGACACGGGGGGATCTCTGCGATCTCGTGCCGATCCAGCCGGCGGCGATGGACGGCCGGACGATCGTGCAGTGGAACAAGGACGACCTCGACGAACTCGGCATCCTCAAGGTCGACTGCCTGGCGCTCGGCATGCTGACGGCGATCCACCGGGCCTTCGACCTGGTGGTGGCGGCGGGGGGGCCGCGGCTCATGCTCGACACGGTGCCCGCCGAGGATCCGGCCGTCTACGAGATGATCTCCCGGGCAGACACCGTGGGCGTGTTCCAGATCGAGAGCCGGGCCCAGATGAGCATGCTGCCCCGGCTCCGGCCGCAGTGCTTCTACGACCTCGTCATCGAGGTGGCGATCGTCCGCCCCGGGCCGATCCAGGGGGACATGGTCCATCCCTACCTGCGCCGGCGTTGCGGTGAGGAGCAGCCGACGTATCCCAACGACGCGATCCGCGCGGTGCTGGAGAAGACGCTCGGTGTGCCCCTCTTCCAGGAGCAGGCGATGCGACTGGCCGTGGTGGCGGCCGGCTTCACGCCCGGCGAGGCGGACCAGTTGCGGCGGGCGATGGGGGCCTGGCGCCGGCCCGGCGTCATCGACGAGTTCCACCGCCGGCTGGTCGACGGCATGCTCGCCAACGGCCTGTCCCGCGAGTTCGCCGAGCAGGTCTTCAACCAGATCCGCGGCTTCGGCGAGTACGGCTTTCCCGAGTCGCATGCCGCGAGTTTCGCCCTCCTGGTCTATGTCTCTGCGTGGCTCAAGTGCCACCATCCGGCGGCGTTCACGGCGGCGTTGCTCGGCAGCCAGCCGATGGGTTTTTACGCGCCGGCGCAGCTCGTTCGCGACGCCCGGGCACACGGCGTGACGGTGCTGCCGGTGGACGTGAACGCCAGCTGCTGGCAGGCGACGCTGGAGGTCGGCTCCTCCCCGGCCGGCGAACGTCGCGAGCCGGCGATCCGCCTCGGTCTGGAGCAGGTGCATGGGCTGGGGCCGGGGCCGGCGCTGCGGATCGAGGAGGCCCGGCGACAGGGGCCGTTTCGCCTGCCGCGCGACCTGGCACTTCGGGCCGGACTCGACCGCGAGACGCTCCTGCACATCGCCCGCGCCGGGGCCCTCGGCTCGCTGGGGTTGAACCGGCGCCGGGCGGTCTGGGAGGCACTACAGTGCCTCGATCGGCCCGACCGCCGGCCGCTCCTCGATGGTCTCGCCGACCCGGACATCGATGTCGAGGACGATGAGAATGACGGCGCGGAGGATGATTTCCTGCCGGCGACGACCGCGCGCGAGGAGGTGATCGACGACTATCGCACGGGCGGGCTGTCGCTGGCGGCCCATCCGCTCCAGTTCGACCGCGACTGGCTCGCCGTCCGCGGCGCGATCACGACCGCCGCTGTGGCCGTGGCCCCGGAGGGGCGGCGGGTGCAGGTGGCGGGGATCGTGCTGACGCGGCAGCGGCCGGCGACGGCGAAGGGGCTGATGTTCATGACGATCGAGGACGAGACGGGGGCGGCCAACGTCCTCGTCCGGCCCGATGTCTGGGAGCGGACGGCCCCCGCGGCGCGGCGGGCCGCGGTGCTCGTCGTGCATGGCAGGGTGCAGCGGCGCGGCGCCGTGATCCACGTCGTGGCGACCAGGCTCGAACCCTGTGTGCCTCTCCCTGCGGAGCGTCGCTCGAGCGTGGCTGATTCCCGGTCGCTGCCCGCCGAGCTGCCGCGGATGAGTCGCGATTTTCACTGACCGCCGCCCACACGCTATCATCCGGCCGCACGTCCCGTCTCCGTTCCCCGCGGCGCTGCCGCCACGATCGCGTCATGAGCCAGTCTTCGACCGCACCTTTGATCACGACCGACCTGCCTCTCGGTACGCCGATGCGGGGCAAGGTCCGCGACTGCTACCGGTTCGCGAGTGAGCGGTTCGGCGACGCGCTGTTGATCGTGAGCACCGACCGGGTGAGCGCCTTCGATTGGATCCTGCCGACGCCGATCCCCGACAAGGGCCGCGTCCTGACGACGATTTCCGTCGCCTGGTTCGACCTCCTTGCCCGCGGGCCGCGGCCGGTCGCGCATCACCTGCTCACGGCCGACGTGGATGAGATGGGCCTGCCCTCGGAGGTGAACCGCGAGCCGCTGCGCGGCCGGACGATGCTCGTCCGGCGGGCCGAGGTGATCCCCTTCGAGTGCGTGGTCCGCGGCTGGCTGGCCGGCTCGGGGCTTGCCGAGTACCGCGCCGGCGGCACCGTCTGCGGCGTGCCGCTGCCTGCCGGCCTCGGTCCCGGCGACCGGCTGCCGGAACCGATCTTCACGCCCGCCACCAAGGCCGCCACCGGGCACGACGAGAACGTGTCCTTCGAGACGATGACCGCGCGGATCGGCCTCGACCTGGCGACGGAACTGCGGGCGCAGAGCCTCGACGTCTATGCCCGCGGTGCCGCCCACGCCGCCCCCCGCGGCATCGTCGTCGCTGACACGAAGTTCGAGTGGGGCCGGGCCGCGGACGGCAGCCTGCTGCTCGTTGACGAGGTGCTCACGCCCGACAGTTCCCGGTTTTGGCCGGCGGCGGCGGCCGGTCATGGCAGCGTGCCCGAGTCGTTCGACAAGCAGTTCATCCGCGACTGGCTGGAGACGTCCGGCTGGGACAAGGCGAGCCCGCCGCCGGCCTTGCCGGCCGACGTCGTGGCCCGAACCCGCGACAAGTACCTCGAGGCCTGCCGCCTGCTCACGGGCCGCCTGCCGGACGGTGTCGCCGCGGCAAAAGCGGGCTCCAAAAGCGGGCTAGGGGCCGGTCGGACGGCGAACTAGAATCGCCCGGACCGGCCGACGACCGCCTTCCTCCGGGTTTTCTTCCGATGCTCCGCTACTGGACCGCAGGCGAATCGCATGGCCCGGCACTCGTCGCCCTCGTGGACGGGTTTCCCGCCGGCCTGGCCGTCGACACGGCGGCCATCGACGCCGAACTCCACCGCCGGCAGGGAGGCTACGGCCGCGGTGGCCGGCAGCGGATCGAGACCGATTCGGTGACGTTCCTCTCCGGCCTCTGGAAGGGCGTGACCCTGGGCAGCCCGCTGGCCCTCGAGGTCGTCAACCGGGACGCCAAGCTCGAGCGGCTCGAGGACGTCGACCGGCCGCGGCCCGGGCATGCCGACCTCGCCGGCGCCATCAAGCACATGGGCGGGGTTCGCGCGGTGCTGGAGCGGGCCAGCGCCCGCGAGACGGCCGCCCGCGTCGCCGCCGGGGCACTGGCCAGACAACTCCTCGCGGCCTTCGGCATCGAGGTGGTCGGCTGGGTCGCGGAGCTCGGCGGCATCCCGCTCGGCAGCCGCGCGGCGCCGGCGGCGGAGCTCCGCGCGATCCGCGACACGAGCGCCGTGTATTCGCTGCACCCCGACCGTGACGCGGAAGTCACCGAGTTGATCGACCGCGTCGGCAAGGAAGGGGACACGCTCGGCGGCGTCGTCGAGGTCCGCGTCGACGGCCTGCCGATCGGTCTCGGCACCCACGCCCAGTGGGATCGCAAGCTCGACGGCCGGCTGGCCCAGGCCGTGATGGCCGTGCAGGCGATCAAGGGCGTCGAGATCGGCCTCGGCTTCGAGGCCGCCCGGCGCCGCGGATCGGAGGTTCACGACCCGATCCACTTCGACCCGGCGACACGGCAGGGGCCGCAGCTCGGCTTCGCGCGTCCGACGAACAATGCCGGCGGCCTCGAGGCGGGCATGACCAACGGTCAGCCGCTGGTCATCCGCGCGGCGATGAAGCCGATCAGCACGCTGCGGAAGCCGCTCGCCTCGGTCAACCTCCGGACCAAGGAGGCCGAGGAGGCCGCCTACGAACGCAGCGACGTCTGCGCCGTCAGCGCCGCGAGCGTCATCGTCGAAAACGTGGTCGCCTTCGAGGTCGCGGCCGCGGTCGTCGACAAGTTCGGCGCGGACAGCGTCGAGGAAATGCTGGCCCGCTGGAACCTGTATCACGACATGGCGCGACGCCGCTGAGCGCCCCGACGGCCAGGGACGGCCGCCCGACGATCGACACCCTCCCCGCAAGGATGCTGCCCGGATGTTCATAGCCCGCTCCGCCCGGCGCGTGCGGTTCGCGAGGACGGTGTTCGTCATCGCCGGGGTGCTGCCTTGCGCCGCCCTCGTGGCCGGGGCGGTCTACCTGCGGTCGGACGGGCATCGCGAGTCGCTGCGCATGCGCTGGCAGCAGGCGGTCGGCCTGCCGCTGCAGGTCGCGGCGGTCGAGCATCTCCGGCCGGGTGTCGTGCGCGGCCGGGGCTGCGTGCTGACGGCGGAGCATGGCGGTTCTGCGCTCGCCGTTCCGTCCGTCGAGATCGAGTGGACGCCGGGCGAGCTGCGGCTGCGGATCGAGCGGCTCGACCTCGACGCCGACGCGGCCGGGTTGCTCGCCGGCCTCGCTGCCGAATGGCTCGCCCGTGAGGCCCGGTTTCCGCGCGACTGCGTCATCGACGTCGGCGCAGTGCACTGGAATCTCGCCGCCTGGTCGGGACTCGAGCGGAGTGCCGTGGCGGGACGCCTGCGGCTCGAATGCGTGGCCCGGGAGGGCTCGCGGGCCATCCGCTGCGTGCTCGGCGTCGCCGATGGCGGCGTCAGGCCGGCCGAGCTCCGCATCGTGCGCTCGGCCGGCGCTGCTGATCGGCGCGACGGCGACCGCTACCAGGTGACCGCGGACTGTCCGTCCCCCCTGCCGCTGGCGATCGTCGCTCGGCTGCTCGAGCCGGCGTCTCTGGGCACGTTGCCGGCCGCAGGCGCGGCCGCGATCAGCGGAACACTCGAGACCCACGGCGGCGCGGGCCGCTGGAGCGGTGGGCTGGCGTCAAAGATCGAGCGGCTCGACCTCGCGGCCTGGGCTGCGCGTGCTGGCTGGCGGGGGAAGGGCTCGGCGGACGTCGTCGTGCGCCGGTGCGAGTGGGCCGAGGGGCGCCTGTCCTTCGCCGAGGCGGAGGTCCTCGCCGGCCCGGGCGCGGTGGGCCGCGGACTGTTCGACTCCCTCGTCCGGGGCCTTGGCTGCCGGCCCCGCGAAGGGCTCTTTACGCAGCCGCCCGGCGCGGACCCGAGATTCGACGCGGCCGGGGTTTTTGTGCGGATCGACGAGCGGGGGACCGAGGTCCTGCCGCCGGCTCGGTTGGGCGGTGCGCTCGCCGTGGCGGACGGAAAACCTGTCCTTGATCCACCGGCCACGCTCGTGCCGTTCTCCCGGCTCGCCGACTGGCTGGCCGGGCCGGGGGGCGAGCCGGGCCTTCCGACGCGGATCCGCCAATTGCTGCCCGACGAGTCCCAGGCGGTCCGGCCGTCCGGTCGGCAGGATTTTTGACGCTATTTTGACCATCTTTCGACTGAAAACCAACCGCTTGTCGGTGGCGAAAGCGTCGAAATAGGTCACAGTGTGGCAGTTCGGCGGCCTGACTTCCGCTGTCAGACCGACGCCCAGGTCCCGACTCCCACATCCGTTCGCGAGGAACCGCACCGCATGACGCCCCCCAAAGACCTTCCGGTCGCCGATATCCCGTCCGACGTTCCCGGTGCCGAGGCGTGGCAGGGGACGGCTGCGGCCGTCATCGACGGGGAGGAGAACGAGTTCGGCAAGTCCGCCCTGCACGATCCCACCGTCGCCCACGCCCATCCCGTGGCGGGGGAACGCCTCGAGCCGCGACGCGAGGGGGCCCGCGAGCGCTGGAGCGACCTCGACTGGCCGGTCGTGATCTGGATCGGGGGCATCCATCTGGCGGCGCTCGCCGCGCCCTTCTACTTCACCTGGTCGGGATTCGCGATCTGCATGGCCCTGTACTGGGTGACGGGAGGGCTCGGTGTCTGCCTCGGGTATCACCGGCTGCTCACGCACGGCAGTTTCCTGACCTATCCGCCGGTGCGATTTCTGTTCGCATTTCTCGGCGGCATCTCCGGCGAGGGATCGGCGCTCGACTGGGTGGCCAACCACCGCAAGCACCATGCCTTCAGCGATCAGGAGGGGGATCCGCACTCGCCCCGGGACGGCGGACTGTGGTCCCACGTGCTCTGGCTGTTTCCCCGTCATTCCGCGCAGGAACTCGCGGCCCACCTGCGCCGCTGGGCTCCCGACCTGGAACGCGATCCCGGCATCCTCTTCCTGCATCGCACGTTCCTCCTCTGGCACTTCCTCATCGGCGCTGCGCTCCTCGCCGGCGGCTGGGCGCTGTATGGACGGGATGTGGGGATCTCGTGGCTCCTCTGGGGGCTCGCCGTGCGGATGGTGATCGTGTTCCACGTCACCTGGTTCGTGAATTCGGCGACCCACATCTGGGGCTATCGCAACTACGAGACCACCGACGACTCGCGGAACCTGTGGTGGGTGGGGCTGCTCGCCTTCGGCGAGGGCTGGCACAACAACCACCATGCCTACCAGCGGATGGCCCGGCATGGTCATCGCTGGTGGGAGATCGACGTCACCTACTGGGCGATCCTGGCGCTGGAGCGGGTCGGGCTGGCCTGGAACGTTGTCCACACTCCGGCGGGTCCCGCCCGGGGCCGAAAACAGCCGACGCGGCTCGCCGTTGGTGGAAACGACGGGCAGTCTTGCAATTCTGGGCCAGGCCGTTAAACTGCCGTCCGAAACCTTTTTTCAAACAATCAAAGCCGCCCGTGGATGGGTGGAGTTCGGCTGATGACGCTTACAAAAGAACGCAAGCAGGAATTGATCGGTGCCCATCGGCGAGGGACCGCCGACACCGGTTCGGCGGAGATCCAGATCGCCCTTCTGACGGGCCGGATCACCGACCTGACGGATCACTTCAAGAAGCACTCGAAGGACTTCGCCAGCCGGCGGGGCCTGCTCATGATGGTGAGCCGACGTCGCAGGCTTCTCGATTATCTGAAGCGCGTCGCGCCGCAGCGGTATCTCGACATCATCAAGCGGCTCGACATCCGCAAGTAACGCCTCCGCCCGCATGACGGGCGGCGGCCGAACGGAGTCGATCGCGGCTTTGATTGGTGCGGCCTGTTCGGCCGCATGAAGGAGGCGGGCCGGGGGTTCGTGCCCCTGGCCGAATGTCGTCAGGCCCGTCGCGTGACGGTGTCGTCGTCGGCTGCAAGCCGCGCGCCGTCCCGGGCTCGAGTGGAAGGAAGGAAAGCAGAAGTGAAGCATCGCGTTGAACGCCAGATCGGCGACCAGACTCTCGCAATCGAAACCGGATTCCTCGCCAAGCAGGCGGCGGGCAGCGTGCTCGTCTCCTACGGGGAGACCGTCGTCCTCGTGGCCACCGCCACCGGCGCCCCCCGGCCGGGCATCGACTTCTTCCCCCTGACCTGCGACTACCGCGAGCGCGTCGCCGCCGCGGGCAAGTTTCCCGGCGGGTTCCTCAAGCGCGAGGGTCGGCCGACGCTCAAGGAGACGCTCACCAGCCGGCTCATGGATCGGCCCATCCGGCCGCTGTTCCCCGAGGGCTTCTTCGACGAGGTCCAGGTCCAGGCCAACGTCCTCTCCAGCGACCGGCAAAACGACCCCGACGTGCTGGCCATGATCGGCGCGTCGGCGGCCCTGTGCATCTCCCCGCTCCCGTTCCGCGGCCCGCTGGGCAGCGTCCGGCTGGCGCAGATCGACGGCCGGTTCGTCCCCTTCCCCACGCTCGACCAGTTGGAAGAGAGCGACCTCGACCTCGTGGTCTCGGGCAGCCCCACGGCCGTCCTGATGATCGAGGGCTTCGCTCGCGAGATGCCCGAGGACCGGATGCTGCAGGCCCTCGACGAGGCCCACCGCGTCATCCGCGTCATCTGCGAGATGCAGGAGGAGTTGATCCGCAAGGCTGGGAAGCCGAAGAAGGAGTACGTGCTCGCCGACTACTCAGCGCTGCGCGACCGGCTCACGTCCGGTTACCTGGGCGAGCTCAAAGGGGCCAAGGCGATCGCCGTCAAGCAGGAACGCGGCCAGGCAGTCAAGGCGCTTCGCGAGCGGGCCAAGGCCGCGGTCGCGCCGACCGAGCCGGCCTTCGGATTCCAGCCCGGGGCGGCGGGCGGCGTCAGCGATGCCGACTTCGCCCATGTCTGGCATGCTCTCGAGGAGCGTGCGGTCCGGGAGCTGATCCTGGAGGGAAAGCGTCCCGACGGCCGCGACTACCGGACGCTGCGGCCGATCCTCTGCGAGGTCGACGTGCTCCCGCGGGTGCACGGGTCGGCGGTCTTCCAGCGCGGCGAGACCCAGGCCCTGGTCACGATCACGCTCGGCACCGGCAGGGACGAGCAGCGGGTCGACGGCCTGATCGACGAGTATTCGAAGAAGTTCATGCTCGACTACTACTTCCCGTCGTTCTCGGTGGGGGAGGTGCGGCCGATCCGCGGCCCCGGCCGGCGCGAGCTCGGCCACGGCGCCCTCGCGGAGCGCAGCGTGAAACCCGTGCTCCCCGATCCCGATGTCTTCCCCTACACGATCCGCGTGATCTCCGACATCCTCGAGTCGAACGGCTCGAGCTCGATGGCGTCGGTCTGCGGGGCGACCCTCGGTCTGATGGCCGCCGGCGTGCCGATCACCCATCCGGTGGCGGGCATCTCCGTGGGGCTCGTGAAGCAGTCGGACCAGCATTGGGTGCTTCTCACCGACATCATCGGTGACGAGGACCACTACGGCGACATGGACTTCAAGATCGCGGGCTCGCAAAACGGCATCACGGGCATCCAGCTCGACCTGAAGATCGACGGCATCTCGCCGGCGATCATCGAGGCGACGCTGCGGCAGTCGCGCGAGGCGCGGCTGGACATCCTGCGGACGATGCTCTCGGCGATCCGCCGGCCGCGTCCGGAGATTTCCGTGTGGGCGCCGCGGCTGCTGCGGACCCGGATCAATCCCGAGAAGATCGGCCTGCTCATCGGGCCCGGTGGCAAGACGATCCGCGCTATCCAGGAGTCGACCGGCGCCAGCATCGAGGTCGAGGACGACGGCACCGTCACGGTGGCGAGCCACGACGCCGAGGGGGCGATGGCCGCCATGGCGCAGGTCGAGGCGCTGACGGCCTCGATTCAGGTCGGCCGGATCTACGAGGGGCGGGTGACGAGCATCAAGGACTTCGGCGCCTTCGTCGAGCTCGTTCCGGGCAAGGACGGCCTGTGCCACGTCAGCGAGCTCTCCGACGACTTCGTCAAGAGCGTGGCGGACGTGTGTCGCGTGGGTGACACGATGCGGGTCAAGGTGATCGCCGTCGATGACCAGGACCGCGTCAAGCTCAGCCGCAAGGCCGTGCTCCGCGAGGCCGCCGCCGGCGGCACGCCCGCAGAGTGAGGCCCGGACCGGGGGGCGAGGATTGTCCATGTCGTCCGCCGATGACGCGGCCCGGCGTGCCGAAACGTATGCGGAATTCGCGGCTCTCGTGGGCGGCCTCGCCCACGAGATCCGCAATCCGCTGTCCACGATCCGGCTCAACATGGAGCTCCTCGCGGAGGATTTCGAGAGCACAGACCCGGCGTCGCCGACGAAGCACCGTGATCGCCGGGCCAGAGCCAAGATCGACCTCGTGCGGCAGGAGTGCGACCGGCTCCAGAAACTGCTCGGCGACTTCCTCGACTTCGCCCGACAGGAGTCGCTGGCGCTCGAGCCGGGCAGCCTGAACGTCGAGATCGAGCAGCTGCTCGACTTCTTCGCGCCTCAGGCCCGCGACGCCGGCGTCGAGGTCGTCCGCTACCTCGATCCGGAACTGGCCACCGTGCGGCTCGACCGGGAGACGTTCCGTTCGGCCGTCCTCAACCTGCTCCTCAACGCTGTCCAGGCGATGGAGGCGGGCGGCCAGCTCGTGGTGCGGACGAGGCCGGCGGGGCTCGGCGTCGTCCTCGAACTGATCGACACCGGCCCGGGCATGGATGCCGAGACCCTGGCCAAGGTCTTCCAGGCCTTCTACACGACGAAGCAGGGGGGCTCGGGCCTCGGGCTGCCCACGGCCCGGAAGATCATCGAGGCCCACCGGGGGACGATCGACGTCGAGAGTGCCCCCGGCCGGGGCACGAAGGTGGCGATTTGGCTCCCCGCCCCGCCGCGGTTGCCGACGACCGGCAGCGCCTGATCGTGGCCGGCAACTGGACGGGCTCCCGCATCCGCTCATACCATTCGGCAGCATGAATGCTCAAGCATCAGCAACGGCACCCGAGGCGGCGGCGGTCCCGTTGCGCATCCTCGTGGTCGACAACGACGTCGTGCATGCCCGCACCATGGCCGAGGCGCTGGGCAAGCTCGCCGCCGACGTCGCGGTGGCCGGCAGCGGTGCCGAGGGGGCCCGGCGGATCGAGCAGGCCGTCTACGACGTCGTCGTCACCGACCTGATGATGAACGACATCGGCGGTCTGGAGATTCTCTCCCGGGCCAAGAAAGCCTCGGCCGAGACCGAGGTGATCGTCGTCACCGGCCATGGCACGATTCCATCGGCCGTGCTCGCCATGCAGCAGGGAGCCTTCACCTACCTGCAGAAGCCGCTCGATCTCGGGCACCTGCGGGCCGCGGTCGAGAAGGCCTCGGAAGGGGTGCGGCTGCGCCGGCAGAACCTCGAACTCCAGCGCCGGCTCGACGAGAAGTTCGGCTTCGAGGGGGTGATCGGCTCCAGCCCGCAGATGCTCGCGCTCGTCGAGCGGTTGAAGCGGATCGCCCCCACCGACGCCACGGTCCTCATCCAGGGGGAGACCGGCACGGGCAAGGAGCTCGTCGCCCAGGCGATCCACCAGAACAGCCCGCGCAAGAACAAGCCCTTCGTGGCCCTCAACTGCGCCGCCCTGAGCGAGAATATCCTCGAGAGCGAGCTCTTCGGCCATGTCCGCGGTGCATTCACCGACGCCTCCAGCGACCGCATCGGGAAGTTCGAGTTCGCCAACGGCGGCACGCTGTTCCTCGACGAGGTCGGCGACATGCCGCTGGCCACGCAGATCAAGCTCCTGCGGGTCCTCGAGTCGGGCGAGATCACCCGGGTCGGCTCGAACACCCCGCTGCGGGTCAACGTCCGGATTGTGTCCGCCACCAACCGCAACCTCGAGGAGGCGATCACGGCGGGGTCGTTTCGCAGCGACCTGTACCACCGCCTCAAGGTCGTGACGATCGCGATTCCAACGCTGCGGGCGCGGACCGGCGACATTCCGTTGCTGATCGAGCACTTCGTGAAACAGTTCGCCCGGCGGCATGGCAAGACGATCAAGGGGATGTCGCTGGCGGCCCGCGTCCGGCTCGGGGCGTTTCCCTGGCCGGGCAACGTGCGCCAATTGCGGAATGTCGTCGAAAGCATGGTCGTGGTGGACATCGACGAGACGCTCGACGTCGATGACCTGCCGCTGGAGCTCGGCCCGGACCAGGCGGGGGGCGGGGCCGGCGAGGCCGTCGACGCGGCCGCCGCCATGGCCGGGTTTGTGGGGCGGCCGCTGAATGACATCGAGCGGCACTTCATCGCCGAGACCCTGAAGTTCACCGGCGGCAACCGCGAGCAGGCCGCCGAGTTTCTCGGCATCGGCGAGCGGACGCTGTACCGGAAGATCAAGGAATACGGGCTCTCCTGAACACCGGCGACGCATGGGACGGATCCAAAAACTACCGATGTCGGTCGTCAACCGGATCGCTGCCGGCGAGGTGGTGGAGCGGCCGGCGAGCATCGTCAAGGAACTGCTGGAGAACGCGCTCGATGCCGCCCCGACACGGATCGGCGTCGAACTGGAGCAGGGCGGAGTGGCCCTCGTGCGCGTCGTGGACGACGGTGTCGGCATCGAGCCGGCCGATCTGCCGCTGGCGGTCGCGGCCCACGCCACCAGCAAGCTGCGGTCGGCCGACGACCTGGAGCGGATCGAGACCCTCGGGTTTCGCGGCGAGGCCCTGGCGAGCATCGGCGCGGTGGCCCGGCTTGTGATCCGCTCGCGAACGGCCGGCGCCGACGGGGCCATGCTCGAGGTCGATGGGGGACGGGTGGGCGACGTCGTGCCCCATGGGGGCGCCGTGGGAACCACGGTCGAGGTCCATCAGTTGTTCGGGAACGTTCCCGCCCGCCGCGCCTTCCTCCGTGCCGCGGCGACCGAGTGGGCCCATGCGGCGGAGGCGTTCGTCCGCACGGCGCTGGCGCATCCCGGCGTCGCGCTGACGCTCGCGCACAACGGCCGCCGCGTCCATGACCTGCCGGCCTCGGACTCCTGGCTCGGCCGGATCTCCGCCCTCCATGGCGCCGGGCTCGCCGAGCGGCTGATCCCGGTCGAGGCCGACGACGGCGAGATCGCGGTGCACGGCTTCGTGGGCCGGCCCGAGGACGACATGGCGAGCACGCGTCTGCAGCATTTGTTCGTGGCCGGGCGGCCGTTTCGCGACCGCTCGATCCTCCACGCCGTGCAGGAGGGCTACCGGGGGCTGCTTCTCTCCGGTCGCCAGCCGATCGTGTTCCTGCGGTTCGACCTGCCCGCCGACATGGTCGACGTCAACGTCCACCCGGCGAAGATGGAGGTCCGGTTCCGGGAGCCGTCACGGCTCTATCGGCTCGTGCTGTCGGCGCTGCGCACGAAGTTTCTCGCCACCGACATGACCGCCCGGATGACGCCCCCGGCAGCCGCCGGCCCGGACGCGGCCGGGCCCGGCATGCAGCAGGTTGCGAATTCGGCCGGCTGGGCGCCCGCGTTCGCCCCGCCCCGCCCTGTGGGAGCACCGGCCGTCGCGGACGGCCTGCCGCTGTGGGAGGCCGATGCGGACCGGGAGCAGCCTGGCGGGCCCGCGCCATGGCCGGCCAACGCGTCGTCCGCTGGATCCGCCGCCCGTTCGCCCGCCACGCCGGCGGCCGTCGGCGAGCGGGCCGTGCAGATGCACGACCGCTACATCGTGGTCGAGAGTCGCGACGGCATCGAGGTCATCGATCAGCACGCCCTGCACGAGCGGCTGCTCTACGAGCGGCTCAAGGCCTCGGTCGCCGCCGGCGGCCTCGAGGTGCAGTCCCTGCTCGTGCCGGAACGGGTCGACCTCGGTCCGGGCGAGGTCGCGATGCTCACCGAGCATGCGCCGACGCTGGCCCGTGCCGGCATGCGGGTCGAGCCGTTCGGTGGCTCGACCGTGATCGTCACCAGCAAGCCGGCGCTGAGCGGGCGCACGGCGGCGGCCGCGATCATTCGCGAGGTTCTCGACCGCCTCTCAGCCGCCGCCGAGACGGCATCGGCCGGGGGCATGCTCGTCGACGAGGTGCTCCACGGCATCGCCTGCAAGGCGGCGATCAAGGCCGGCGACCCGCTCTCCCAGGCAGAGGTGGACGCCCTCGTCCGCGACCGACGCATCGTGCCGGATTCCCACCACTGCCCCCACGGGCGGCCGACCTCGCTGACGTTCTCCAGGCAGGAACTCGATCGCCAGTTCCGCCGCACCTGACCTCGCGCCCCGATCACGGAATAGCATCGCATGATCTGCGTCAGCATCGGCCGCGGCCGTCATCGGCACATGATCGCCGAGCATCGGTTTCTCGCCGAGGCCGGCATCCGCCTCGTCGAACTGCGGGTGGACTACATCCAGGGGCCCGTGCAGATGAAGCGGCTGCTTCGCGACCGCCCCTGTCCGGTGATCGTCACCTGCCGGCGGAGCAGCGATGGCGGGCGTTGGGAGGGGACCGAGGAGGCCCGGCAGCTTCTCCTCCGGACGGCGATCGTCGAGGGCGCCGACTACGTCGATCTCGAGGACGACGTGGCGGGATCGATCCCGCGGTACGGAAGCACGAGGCGGATCGTCAGCCACCACGACTTCACGCGGACGCCCGCCGACCTGACCGTGCTGCACAAGCGGCTCGCCGGACTCGACGCCGACATCGTCAAGGTCGCGGCCATGGCGAACCACCCGCTCGACAACCTGCGGATGCTGGAGATGGTGCATGCCAGCCGTTGTCCGACGATCGGGATCTGCATGGGTGAGATCGGTGTTCCCACGCGAGTCCTGTCCGGCCGGGCCGGCTCGCCCTTCACCTTCGCCCCGTTCCACGAGGACCGGCTGCTGGCGCCGGGGCAGATCGGCTGGCGGCAGATGCGGGACGTCTTCCGCTACGACACGATCACTCCCGCGACGCGCATCTACGGGGTCGTCGCCGACCCGGTGGCGCACAGCCTCAGTCCGGTCGTCCACAACGCGGCCCTCGCCGCGGCCGGCATCGACGCCGTCTACATCCCGTTCCGCGTGCCGGCCGAGCAGATCGACGATTTTCTCTCCAATGCCCGCCGCTGGCCGCTGGCCGGGCTGAGCGTGACGATTCCCCACAAGGAGACCGTGCTCCGGCACTGCAGCGTCGAAGATGAACTCGTGCGCTCGATCCGGGCCGCCAACACCCTGTCCTTCTCCCCCGCAGGCATCGCCGCCGACAACACCGACGCCACGGCCGCCGTGGAGAGTCTGGAGGGGGTGCTGCGGGATCATGATTCCGCGTTCGACGGCGGGGGGCAGCGGGTCAAGACGGCCCTCGTGCTCGGTGCGGGGGGGGCGGCACGGGCGGTGGCGTTCGGTCTCCGGCAGCGCAACGTCGACGTGACGGTCGCGGCCCGCACGCTGGAGCGGGCCCGGAAGATCGCCGCCGACGTGGGCTGCAAGGTCGTCGACTGGGGCCAGCGGTATCGGCTCGAGTACGACTGCCTGGTCAATGCCACGCCGCTGGGCATGCACCCGAACGTCAACGACACGCCGTACGCGGCCGAGCAACTCCGTCCCTACATGGTCGTCTTCGACACCGTCTACAATCCGGAATCGACGCTGCTCGTGAAGCAGGCCCGCGAGATCGGCTGCCGGACGGTGACGGGCGTCGACATGTTCGTTCGGCAGGCGGCCATCCAGTTCCGGATCTGGCATGGCCGCGACCCCGACACGCAGGTGATGCGCGACGCGCTGAAGCGATCCACCGCATCCGCAAAACAGCCCGACTGAGGCCGTCCCATGCCGTGCATCTCCCTGATCGGTTATCGCGGCAGCGGCAAGTCGACCGTGGCCGCGCTGATCGCCGAGCGGCTCGCCTGCGGCTGGATCGATGCCGACCTCGAACTGGAGGCGGACGCGGGCATGTCGATCGCCGACTTCATGGCCGGGCGCGGGGAGGAGGCCTTTCGGGATGCCGAGGCGGCGATCCTGGAGCGGCTCGTCCGCGAATATCCGGGCGTGCTGGCGACGGGCGGGGGAGCGATTCTCCGGCCGGGAAACCGGGACCTGTTGCGGCGTCATGGACGGCCGGTGGCGTGGCTAGCCGCATCCGCGGCCGTGCTCCGCGGGCGGATCGCCGCCGATCCCTCCTCCGCGACGCGGCGGCCCGCGTTGGGGGGGCGGGATCCGCTCACCGACGTCGAGCCCGCGCTCGCCGAACGCGAGCCGTTCTACCGGGAGTGCGCCGATGTCGTCGTGGACGTCGCCGACGAAGCCCCGGCGCAGATCGCCGACCGGCTCGTGCGCTGGCTCGGGCAACGCTCCACTGATCGGACTGGCGAACAGGCGGGGCCTGCATCGGTATGACACCCCTGCTCTGGTCATCAGCGTCGTCTACCGGACCGATCGCCGCCTTGGCTGCCGCTGCATGGACCTTGGCTGCCGCTGCATGGACCTTGGCTGCCGCTGCATGGATCGGCCCGATCACCTGGGCCATGGTCGTACTGATCGGGGTCGTGCTCGGCCGGCTGTTGACGGCCGGGCTCGACCGGATCCTCGGGCAGCCCTTTGGTCCAGGCGAGGAATCGGGCTCGTCGCGGCTTCACTCGCCGGACCGCTGGATGCTCCAGGGGGCGGCTCTGGCCGCGGCGGTCGCGACGTGGTGGTGGGAGGTTCATCAGGCCGCGATGCTGCCCGCGGACGTCGTTCCCGACAGGGCCGTGCTCGCCGGGCGCTGGGTGGGGCATGCGGTCTTGTTCGCCCTGCTGGCGGCCGCCTCGCTGGTGGACCTGCGGCATCGTGTGATTCCGGATCTGGTGACGGTCCCCGGCGTCGTCCTCGGCATGCTCTGGGCGTTCCTCGCGCCCTGGGCGCTGTTGCCGATCGTGGTCACGGTGCCGCGGACATTCGCCGCGGCGCTCGACGTGCCCGATGTGCTCGGGGTCGCCGGTGGTCTGCATGCGGTCGGCCTGCCCGCCTGGCTCGGCGCGGGCACGGTGTCCGGCCTCGCCGTCGTGCTGACGATTTGGATTGGCTGGTGGTCGGTCTGCACGGCACCGTTCCTGGGGAGCGGCACACCGGCGACCACGCGGCTGATCCGTGAGCCGCGGAACGTGATCCTTCTCGGCGGAGCCCTGCTCCTGTGCGCCGCCTGGTGGCAGGGCGGGGATCGCTGGGCCGCCGTCGTAACCGCGGCCGTCGGCCTGGCGGTCGGCGGCGGAATGATCTGGGGCATCCGTGCCGCGGCCTCCGTGGCGATGGGCCGTGAGGCGATGGGCATGGGAGACGTCACCCTGATGGCGATGATCGGCACCTGGCTCGGCTGGCAGCCCTGCCTGCTCGTTCTTTACTGCACGGTCTTCGTCGGGCTGGCATCTGCGCTCGTGCACCTCGTCCGCCACGGGGAGACCGAGTTTCCCTTCGGCCCGAGCCTGTGCATGGCGACGGTTCTCGTGCTCATGTTCTGGAGGCCGCTGTGGGAGGTGGCCGGTGTCTACCTGGAGGACCCGCCTTTGGTCGCGGGACTTGCGGTGTTCGTGATCGTGGGCACGGCCGGCTTCCTCTGGATGCTGCGGATCGTCCGGGAGCGGCGGGACGGGCGTCGCTGACCGCGGGCATCGAGCGTCTGGGGGGAGGTTTCCCGGGCGGCAGCGATCTTGCCCGGGGCGTGCTGCGACCCTACCATCCGGCCTCCCTGGAGTCCGGAGTGAGCCCATGATCCCGCGGGCCGTCGGAGTCGCGACCTGCTGGGCGGCAACGCTGTCGCTCGCCTGCGGCTGCGCGAACAATCCGTTTCGCACCGCCCCCCCGGCGGCACCTTCGCTCGAGCCGCCCCTCGGCGTAGCGGCACCGGCCCATACCCTGCCCGTGCCCTCCCCCGCGCGGCCCTCGTATGCGGACGTCGATGGCCGGCAGTTGCAGGCCGCGCTCTCCCGCAGTCGGCAGGAGACGGATGTCATGCAGGACGAGATCACGGCGCTGCGGGACCAGTTGGCGAGCACGTCCTCCCAGCTCGCCCGCCTCCGGTCCGGCAGCATGGCCGCGGCCGGCACGGCCCCGCCCCCTGCCGGGATGGTCGACGCTGTCGCGCCGCCGTCGAGCCCGGCCGCGATGCAGGCGGCGGTCGCCCAGCTCGCGATTCCCGGGGTGGATGCCCGCGTCGACGGGGCGGTTGTGCGGATCGACGTTGCCGCCGAGCGGCTCTTCGAGCCCGGCACGGCCGCGCTGGTGCCCGGCGGCGCTGCCATCCTCACGCAGGTTGCCGGAGAACTCGAGCGGGTGTTCCCCGGCCACTTCATCGGCATCGAGGGGCACCTCGACACGGAGCCCCTGCAGAACGCATCGTGGGGCTCGGCGCACCAGTTGACGGCCGCCCGATCCGCGGCCGTGTTCGACTTCCTCACCGCCCGGACGCGGATGCACGAGGGGCAATTGTTCATCGTCGCCCACGGGGCCAACCATCCGCTCGTCTCCAACGCCACGGCGGCGGGCCGGTCCCGAAACCGGCGAATGGAACTGGTCGTCTACCCCGAGCGGGCGGCGGCGCAGCGCTGACGGGCCGCCCCCCTCGCCCCTCCCGGGCCACGGCCGTACACTGCCGCCATGACTTCGATCGCCATCGTCGATTACGGCAGCGGCAATCTGCGCAGCGTGCAGAAAGCCTTCGAGCGGCTCGGCGCCGCGGCGACGATCACCAGCGATCCCGACGTGGTCGGCGCCGCCGAGCGCGTGGTGCTGCCGGGCGTGGGGGCGTTCGCCGACGCCATCGCGGCGCTGGCCGCCCGCGGGCTCGTGGCTCCGCTGGTCGCCCACGTCGCGGCCGACCGTCCGTTCTTCGGGATCTGCATGGGGCTGCAACTGCTCTTCGAGACGGGCTGGGAGGGGGGGCGGCAGGCCGGGCTCGGCGTGCTGCGCGGCGAGGTGCGGCGGTTCGATCTCCCCGCACCGCTCAAGGTGCCCCACATGGGCTGGAACACGGTCCGCTGGCACGGGGCCGGCACCCGCTGGGGCGACGACGACGACTCGTTCTACTTCGTGCACGCCTATCACGCCGTGCCTGCCGACCACACCGTGGTGGCTGGCACGGCCGACTACGGCGGGCCGTTCTGCGCGGCGGTCGCCCGGGGCCGCCTGTTCGCCACGCAGTTCCATCCGGAGAAGAGCCAGGCCGTCGGCCTGCGACTCCTGCGCCGATTCCTCGACACCGACTGATTCCCTCCCGGAGGCGTGCAGCATGGATCTCTGGCCGGCGATCGACCTGCGTGGTGGCAAGTGCGTGCGTCTCCTGCAGGGGGACTACGATCGCGAGACGGTGTTCGGCGCCGATCCGGTGGCAATGGCCGCGGACTTCGTCGCCCAGGGGGCGCGGCGGCTGCACATCGTCGACCTCGACGGTGCCCGGGCCGGCGTGCCGGTGCAGGCCGAACTCGTGGGCAGGATGGTGCGGGCAGCGGGCGTGCCCTGCCAGGTGGGAGGTGGAATCCGCACCCGCGACACGGTCGCGGCGTATCTCGACGCCGGGGTGCAACGGGTCGTGCTCGGCAGCGTGGCGATCGAGCAGCCGGACATGCTCCGGGCCGTGGCCGGCGAGTTTCCCGGGCGGGTCGTTCTCGGGCTCGACGCCCGCGAAGGGAAGGTCGCGGTGCGCGGTTGGCTGGAGACGAGCCCGCTCCATGCCGTGGACGTGGCCCGCGCGCATGCCGACGTGCCGCTGGCCGGTATCGTCTATACCGACATCGCCCGCGACGGCATGCTCGCCGGGCCGAACCTCGAGGCGCTCGAGGCGATGATCGCGGCCACGCCGCTCCCCGTGGTCGCCTCGGGGGGCGTGGCGACGGCCGACGACATTCGCCGGGTGGCCGGGATCGGGGCCGCAGGATGCATCGTTGGCAAGGCGCTGTACGCCGGCGCCGTCACGCTCGCCGCGGCGCTGGCTGCGGCCGGCGAGCGGGGATGACGCGGTCCCACGGCGCATGAGCCGGCGGGCACGCCTCCGGCACAGACTGCCCGGTTTTCCGAGGCTGCCGCCCGGGGCGGAAAACGGCCGTGGCGCGGCGAGGAACCCTCAATTTCGGCCCGGCCCGCCGCCGACCGTACCGAGGCCGATCCGCCGGCCTGTTTGCCGGCGCTACAGGGCCACCCTACGATCCACCTCATGGCCACAGACGTCCGCATCAAGGAGCAACTGCCCGAGCTCACGCGGCGGATCGTGGAGACGTACCAGGACGTCCCGACGATCCACTACCTCGGCCACTGCCCCCTGCCCAACTACGAGTCGATCGTGTCGGCCTGCGAGGACCTCAAGGAGATCCTCTACCCCGGCTATCGGCGGCGCGAGAACCTGCATCTCGGCAACGTCACCTACCATGTCGGCGACCTGATCGACGGCCTGCATGACAAGCTGACGACGCAGATCGGCCGCGCCCTGCGGCACAGCGTCTCCGCCCAGCGGGCGGCACTCGAGCAAGGCGTCGAGCCGCCGGCCGTCCCTGAGGCTGCCCAGCACTGCACGGAGGAAGCCGATTTCGAGGCCCTCGGCCAGGCGAAGGCGGTGGAGTTTCTGGAGCGGATTCCCGACCTCAGGCGGGTGCTCGCCACCGACGTGCAGGCGGCGTATGACGGCGATCCCGCCGTGCGGACGCTCGACGAGGTGATCTTCTGCTATCCCGGCCTGGAGGCGGTGACGATCCACCGGCTCGCGCATCTCCTCCATCGCCTGGAGGTGCCGCTGATCCCGCGGATGATGGCGGAGTGGGCCCACGCCCGCACCGGCATCGACATCCATCCCGGGGCGACGATCGGCGACCACTTCTTCATCGATCACGGCACGGGCGTGGTGGTCGGTGAGACGTGCGAGATCGGCAGCCACGTCAAGCTCTACCAGGGCGTCACGCTGGGTGCGGTGTCGTTTCAGACCGACGGCGAGGGGAATCTCGTGCGCGGCACGAAGCGGCATCCGACGATCGAGGACTTCGTGGTGATCTACGCCAATGCGACGGTGCTCGGGGGGACGACCCGGATCGGGCATCACTCGGTGATCGGCAGCAACGTCTGGCTGACGCGGTCGGTCGATCCGCACACGACGGTGGTGCTGGAGAAGCCGAAGTTGCGCATGCGCGGCGAGGCTCCCGAGATGGGCAACGACTGGCAGATATGACCGTCGCGCCTGCGAGGCTCGCCTCGTTGGTCAACGCGCCGCACCGGCTCGGGAGCGGCAAAAGTCGCGTCGCTGAGGCGAGGATACGCCCACGGTCCGCGAGCTTTCGCCGACTCCCGAGCCTCGTTCAGTCGTCTTGCCCCACCGGCCGCCGAGAGGCGGCCCTAGGGGCGCGGGCGTGAGTCCGCCGCGACAGCAAGGAAATGGGCGATGTCACGCAGATAGTCGGTGTCGAGCGAGACGTCGTTGTGGCCCGCGTTGGGAAACCCGCGCTCCGTCACGATCCCCGGCGGAAACGCTTTCACGAGCAGGCGGGTGTGGGCGGCAGTCACGACCTCGTCGCGGCCCGCCGCGATCACCAGCGTCGGCACGGTTACCCGCGGAGCGTCCCGAACCGACTCGAACCGGTCGGCGAGCAGGAGCCGCACCGGCAGATAGGGAAACAGCCGCCCGGCGATCGCCAGGATGCTGTCGAAGGGTGTCACCAGCACGAGCCGATGGACGGGCCTCGTCGCCGCCAGCCTCGTCGCCAGCGCCGAGCCCAGGCTCCGGCCGACGACGTCGATCTCTCCGTGCTTCCGCGCGACGAAGTCAAAGACCGCCGCGGCGTCCCCGTGGAGCGCGGCCTCCGACGGCCGGCCGCCGCTGCCGCCGTAGCCGCGGTAGTGCAGCGCATAGATGGCCCGGTCGGGAAAGGCGGCCGCCAGTTCGGGCACCGTCCGCGACACGTCCTCGGCATTGCCACCGAAATACAGGATCGCCCGCGGGCCGTCATGCGGCTGCGTTGCGATCCGCAGGCCGACGCCGGCCACGTCGATCGAGGTCACCATGCCGCCGCCTGCCGCCGGCACTGGGTGGAAGAGCAGCGACCGCTGCACGAAGAACAGCACGCCGCAGATCACGACATAGATCCGCAGCAGTGACCGCGCGGCGGCCGTCACGACGCGTTTCATGGGCTGCATTCCCGGTCCACGGGCCGCCCGAATCGCCCGGCTGCCACGGCCTGCGGCCGATGGCCCTCAGTCTAGCGAGACCGGCCCGCGGTGCGAACGACGGCGCGGGCGGCCTCCTGGGCGGCGAGCCTGGCGGCGATCGCCTCGTCGCCCACGGCCTTCGTGCGGGAGAGAGTCTCCAGCTCGGCACGGGCGGCGGCTGCATCGAGCTTGTCGGCCGGCACCGCCCGCTGCGTGATCACCGTCACCGCGTCGTGCCCAACCTCCACGAATCCCCCCTCGACGAACGTGCCCCGGGCATCACCCCCGGATTCGGCCGTGATCCGCACCTCGCCGGCGCCGAGCCGGCCGATGAACGGGGCATGCCCGCGGCCCACGCCCCGCTGCCCGTCGAACAGCGGCAGGGACACGAACCGGGCCGGCATGTCGAGGACGGTCGCCTCCGGCGTCACGATGACGCAACGAACCGTGCCGGCGGTGCGGGTGGACTCGGCCATGATGGAGAACGTCCTCGGGCGTCAGGGGCTGGGTCAGGCCTTGGCGGCCATCTTCTTGGCCTGTTCCTCGGCCTGCTCGATCGGGCCGACGTACATGAATGCCTGCTCGGGCAGATGGTCCCACTTGCCGTCGGCGATCTCCTCGAACGAGCGGATCGTGTCTTCGAGGCTCGTGATCTCGCCCGGCTTGCCCGTGAACACCTCGGCCACGAGGAACGGCTGCGACAGGAACCGCTCCATGCGCCGGGCCCGGTGGACGACGAGTTTGTCCTCCTCGGAGAGCTCATCGACGCCGAGGATGGCGATGATGTCCTGCAGTTCGCGGTAGCGCTGCAGCGTCCGCTGCACGCGACGGGCGATCTTGTAGTGTCGCTCCCCGACGTACTGCGGGTCGAGAATCCGGCTCGACGAGGCGAGCGGATCGACCGCCGGGTAGATGCCCTTCTCGGAGATCGATCGCTCCAGGTACAGGAAGGCGTCGAGGTTGCCGAACGCCGTGGCCGGGGCCGGGTCGGTCGGGTCGTCGGCCGGTACGTACACCGCCTGCACCGACGTGATCGCCCCCTTGGACGTCGAGGTGATCCGTTCCTGAAGCGCGCCCATCTCCGTGGCCAGCGTCGGCTGGTAGCCGACGGCGCTCGGCATCCGGCCGAGGAGGGCGCTGACCTCGCTGCCCGCCTGGGAGAAGCGGAAGATGTTGTCGACGAAGAGCAGCGTGTCGGCCCCGGTCGTGTCGCGGAAGTACTCGGCCATGGTCAGCGCCGAGAGCGCGACGCGGAGCCGGGCGCCTGGCGGCTCGTTCATCTGGCCGAACACCATGCACGTCTGCTCGATGACGCTGCGGCCGGTGTCGCCGATCTTCGCCTCCTGCATTTCCAGCCACAGGTCGGTCCCTTCGCGGGTCCGCTCGCCGACGCCGGCGAACACCGAGTAGCCGCCGTGCGCGCTGGCAATTCGCGCGATGAGCTCGGTGAGGATGACCGTCTTGCCGAGGCCGGCACCGCCGAACAGGCCGGCCTTGCCGCCGCGGACGAACGGCGTGAGCAGGTCGATGACCTTGATGCCCGTTTCGAAGAGCTCGGTCTTGGTTGTCAGCTCCTTGATCGGCGGCGGATCGCGGTGGATCGGCCAGCGTTCCTGGGTCTCGACCGGACCACGGCTGTCGATCGGCTCGCCGAGCAGGTTGAAGACGCGGCCCAGCGTCGCCTTGCCGACCGGGACCGAGACCGGGGCCCCGGTGTCGACCACCGCGGCGCCGCGGGTCAGGCCGTCGGTGGAGCCGAGGGCCACGCAGCGGACCTTGCCGCCGCCGAGGTGCTGCTGCACCTCGCCGACGAGGTGCAGTTCGATGCCCGCCTTCGCCGTGTCGATGCGGACGGCGTTGTAGATCGCGGGAATCGACTTCTCGGGAAACTCGACGTCGAACGTGGAGCCGATGACCTGGGTGATGCTGCCGTTTGCCATAACGCTTTTCTCTGCTGGTGTCTCTGCCGGGGTTGTGTTCGTATCGTTTTGGGATCGCGAAGGTTCAGGTTCCGGCGTTCTGCGGCCGCAGGTCCGCAGCAACGCCGTGGACCTGCGGTCGTGGTGCCAGACAAGGTCTCATTTTTTCAGGGCCTCGACGCCGCCGAGGATCTCCATGATCTCACCGGTGATCTGCGACTGCCGGGCCCGGTTGTACTGCCGCGACAGGCTCTTGATCAGTCCGCCGGCGTTCTCGGTGGCCGCCTTCATGGCGACCATCCGCGCCACCTGCTCGCTGACCGCCGCGTCGAGGAAGCACTTGAAGAGCCGCGACAGAAAACTCGCCGGCAGGATCTCCTCGAGAATGCTCGCCGCCGACGGGTAGAAGTCGTATTCGTCTGAGGCGAGCCGGGCCTTCGCGCCGTCGGCCGCGGCCTGCGGTGGGGCGAGCGGCAGCAGCGTCTCCGTCACCGCCTCCTGCCTGGCGATCGAATGGAATTTCGTGTACACGACGTCGAGCCGGTCGATCTCGCCGGCCACGTACGCTTCAAGATACGCCCGTCCGATCGGGGCCACGGCCGCGAACTCGGGCTTGTCCTCGAACTGCGTGTACCGCTCGGCGATCTCCACGCCCCGAAACCGGAGCGCCGAGATGCCCCGTTTGCCCGACACGCTGACGTGGGACGGCACGTGCTCGCTCCGCCACTGCCCGAGCAGGGCCACCGACTGCCGGACGATGTTGGAGTTGTAGCCGCCGCACAGGCCGCGGTTGCCGGTGAGCACCAGCGTCGCCGCCCGGCGGGTTGGCCGGCTCTCGAGGAGCGGATGGGCGACGTCGGCGCCGACGCTGGCGATCTTCTCCAGGATCGTGGCGAGGTGCTTCGTGTAGTCCCGGGCGGCCACGGAGCGGTCCATCGCCTTTTTGAACCGCGCGGTGGCGATGAGCTCCATCGTCCGCGTGATCTTGCGGATGTTCTTCACCGACTTGCGGCGGCGATCGAGTGCCCGGGCTTTTGCCATGGTCTGCGACTTTCAGCGTGCGAGTGCGACGGATTCCTAACGGGCTCCGGCCAGTTGCCTGCCGGCACCGGCCCCCTTGGCGGCCCGCTGCCGCTTGAACTCGGCGATCGCCGCCTCCAGCTGCCGCTCGCTCTCGGCGTCGAGTTCCTTCGACTCCTCGATCCGCTTGCGGAGCTCCGGGATCTGGTCGCGGACGAACGTCAGGAAGCCCTTCTCCCAGTCCGCCACCTCGTCACGCTTCACCTCGTCGAGATGGCCGCGGGTGCCGGCGTAGATGCTCATCACCTGGTCCACCACGTCCATGGGCGCGAACTGGCCCTGCTTGAGCAGCTCAACCATCCGGTAGCCGCGGTCGAGCCGCTGCTGGGTGGCGGCGTCGAGGTCGGTGCCGAGCTGGGCGAAGGCCTCGAGTTCGCGGAACGAGGCGAGGTCGAGCCGCAGGCCACCGGCCACCTTCTTCATGGCCTTCGTCTGGGCGGCACCGCCCACGCGCGACACCGAGATGCCGGCGTTCATCGCCGGCCGCTGGCCCGCGAAGAACAAGTCGGGCTGGAGGTAGATCTGACCGTCGGTGATCGAGATCACGTTGGTGGGAATATAGGCCGAGACCTCGCCCTCGAGCGTCTCGATGATCGGCAGCGAGGTCAGTGAGCCGCCGCCGAGTTCCTTGGAAAGCTTGGCCGACCGCTCGAGGAGCCGGCTGTGGGCGTAGAACACGTCACCGGGATAGGCCTCGCGTCCCGGCGGCCGCCGCATCAAGAGCGACAACTGCCGGTAGGCGGTGGCCTGCTTGGAGAGATCGTCGTAGACGATCAGGGCGTGCTGACCGTTGTACATGAAGTGCTCGGCCATCGCCGTGCCCGAGTAGGGGGCGATGTACTGGAGCGGGGCGGCGGTCGAGGCCCCGGAGACGATCACCGTCGTGTAGTCCATCGCGCCGTACTTCCGCAGCGTGTCGATGGCGACGGCGACCGAGGAGTCCTTCTGGCCGACGGCGACGTAGAAGCACTTCACGCCGCTGTTCTTCTGGTTGATGATCGCGTCGATGCCGATGGCGGTCTTGCCCGTCTTTCGGTCGCCGATGATCAGCTCGCGCTGGCCGCGGCCGATCGGGGTCATGGCGTCGACCGCCTTGATGCCCGTCTGCAGCGGCTCGCGGACCGGTGACCGCTCAGCCACGCCGGGGGCGAGCGTCTCCACCGGCCGGCGCAGATCGGTGACCACCGGTCCCTTGCCGTCGAGTGGGTTGCCGAGCGGGTCGAGGACGCGGCCGATGACCGCGTCGCCGACGGGCACCGAGAGCAGGCGGCCGGTGCTCTTCACCTCGTCCCCCTCGGTGACCTTGAGGTAGTCACCGAGGATGATGACGCCGACCGAGTTCTCCTCGAGGTTGAAGGCCAGGCCGATGATCCCGTGGGGAAACTCGACCATTTCGCCGGCCATGACGCCCGACAGGCCCCAGACGCGGGCGATGCCGTCGCCCACCTCGAGGACGCGGCCGACCTCGCGGACGTCGATGCCCGACTTGTACTGCGCGATCTCCTCGCGCAGGACGGATGCGATTTCGTCGGTCATGTGTGCCATGAGTACTCCCCGTTTTGGATGGCGTTGATGTTTCGTTCCCGCAGGCGGCCGCCGAGGCGGGCCAGGCCCGTGGCGACCGATTGGTCGTAGATGGTGTCGCCGACGCGGACGACGAGGCCGCCGATGATCGCCGGATCGACGACGAACCGGGGCACGAACCTGGCGGCGAGGGCCTTCTCGGCCTCGGCGACGACCCGGGCCTGTTCGGCGGCGTCGAGCGGCACGGCGCTGGTGAACGTCGCCTGGCGACGGCCGTCGCGCTCCTCCGCGAGCCGTTCGGCGGCCGCGACGACGGACCCGAGGAGGCCGAGGCGACCGTGGCGGGCGAGCACGTGGAGCACGTTGGTGGTCGTGGGCTGCATCCGGCCGGCCGTCAGGCGGTCGATGATCCGGCTCTTCTCCTCTGGGGAGACCTTCGGCGAGGCGAACACGGCGGCTGCCTCAGGGACCTGCGGCAGAACCTCGCGGGCGATGAGGCCGAGCTCGGCGAGCACCTCGCGCCGGCAGCCGGCTGCCTCGGCGGCCTCGTCCACCGCCCGCGCGTAGATGCGGGCCACCTGATCGGCGGCGATGTCCACGTGGGACGACTCGGCGTCTCGGGGAGCGGAGGAGTTCATGGAACCGGGTTTCGTGGTCTGGGTGTCTCGTTCACTCGGTCAGTTGAGGCTCGGCCGGCTGGAAAGGCCGGCCACCGATTCACGGACCAATCGCGACTGGTCTTCCGCACCGAGCTTCTCGCGGAGGAACTTCCCAGCCACCTCGACGGCCAGGTGGCCGGCCTTCTCGGCGATCTGTGCGAGGGCGTCGTCCTTGGCGAGCGAGATCTCGTACTTGGCCCGCGACTTCTCTTCGTCGGCCGCCTTGCGGGCCTCGGCGACGATCGTCTGCCGGGTGCTGTCCGCATCGCGCCGGGCCTCGTCGAGCATTCCCCGGACCTCGTCGGCAGCCTCGGCGAGCCGCCGTTCGTAGGAGGCGAGCATCCGCTTGGCCTCGTCGTTGGCGGCCTTCGTTTCGGCGATCTGCCGGGCGATCCCCTCCTCGCGCTTCTCGAGTCCCGCCATGATCGGCTTCCAGGCGAACTTCGTGAGCAGCGCGAGCAGGGTGAGGAACACGACGAACGACCACACCGCGAGGTCCTTTTGGAACCAGGCGGGGCTCTCGAACTCCTTCTGGGAGACATCCGCCGGCGCGCGATGGCCGATGGCCGGATGGTGGTCGTGACCATGGCCGTGGTCGTCGGCGGCGACCGCCGCCGACACGACGGACGCGGGGCTGGGAACAAAACCGGCGCACGCGAACGCAGCCACAACGCAGGCGATTTTCAGCAGGCGATTGGTGAACACGGGCAAACTCCGAAACGCGTGACGGGAGACGGGAAAGGCCCAGGGGATCCGCCGGTGATCCGGGCGGATGCGGCCCTGGGGCTTCATCCGCAAGCCGACCGGCAGATTCCCGCACGGCAGGCGTCGGGGACGCCTGCCGTGCGGCTGCTCGGATCGACTCGGATCAGGGCTTCCCCGAGCAGATGAACAGCGCGTAGAAGGTGAAACCTTCGATGAGGGCCGCCGCGATGATCATCGCCGTCTGGATGCTGCCGGCCACCTCGGGCTGACGCGACATGCTCTCGTAGGCGGCCGACGCCAGTTTGCTGATGCCGTAGGCGGCGCCGATGACGACGAGCGCGACGCTGAAGGCCGACGTGAGGTCGATCAGCGAGCGGCCCGCGGCGGCCTCCTGGGCGCTGGCGACGTTGGCGGTGAGGGCCACGACCGCCAGAACGGCGAGGCTGACGAACGAGCGGGAGGTGAACAGCGAACGGATCATCAAACAAACTCCTTACGAAAAGAAAAAGGGACCGGGTTCGATAAACGGACCGGGCTCGCGCCCGGATACGGGGAAAATTGGAACGGAGGGGACGTCTCTCACGAGCCCCGGCGGCCGTGCCTGAACGCGGCTGCCGAGGCCATGTTTGTATCGTTGATGCGGTTGATGGGGAACGTCTCGTGTGTGCTGCGGATTGTAGGCGGTTTCGGGGCCAGCCATGGTGCTGGCGAGCTCAGTGCTGGTGGACGGCCGCGCCGATGAACAGCGCCGACAGGAACGTGAAGATATAGGCCTGGAGGAACGCTACGAACAGTTCGAGCACGCTGAACAGCGTGCAACTGACGACGCTGATGCCGGTGACGGTCGCCCACATTCCCATGGAGTACGAGGCGGCGGCCGAGATCATTCCCATGATGCCGAGCAACACGAGGTGGCCGGCGACCATGTTCGCCAGCAGACGCACGGCGAGGATCAGGTGCTTGATCGCCAGGCCGACCATTTCGATCAGGAAGATCATCGGCTTGAGAATCAACGCCAGCGGCAGCGGCAGGTCCATCGACGGGACCTGATTGAAGAAGAAGCCGAGGAACCCGAATTTCCGCATCCCGGCCACCACGACGGTGGCCAGCGTGACGCCGGCCAGGGCCAGCGTCACCGAGAACGACGCGGTCGGCGACCCGGCCCACGGCACCATGCCGAGCAGGTTGCAGCCAAGGACGAAGAAAAACAGCGTCAGCAGCAGGGGCACGAACCGGTCGCCGTCGTGGGCGGCGAGCAGCGCGCGGGCATGGCCGGGGGCGGCGTGGCCGTGGCCATGATCATGCTCGCCGTGGCCGCCGTCGTGGTGGTCATGATGGTCGTGGCTGTCGATCGCCGGCCGGGCGATCTGGTCGCGGACGAAGAGGATCATCGCCTCGAAGAGGTTGGCCAGGGCGCCCTTGGCGGGTTCGCCCGATCGGAGTTTGCCCGCCAGCCGCGAGAACACCCAGCAGAGAATCGCCGCGAGGACGACCTCGAGGATCATGTACTTCGAGATCCCGAATCCTGATTTGACGGCGTACAGGCTCTGCAGCGTGGCGAACGGCTGCGGGATCATGATCTTGCCGTCCATCGCCTTCGTAAACTCGGCGACGTCCGTCACCTCGGGATGGGCCTCGCGGAGCCACGAGGGCACGTCGTCGAGGGTTTTCCAGCCCTGGCGCCACATCGCCTTCGGCACCTCGAAAAAGTAGGCGTCCTTGAGGTGGTAGATCGGGTTGTGGTCGGACATCGGTGGCTCGATTCTCGGCTGTCGGCGACGGACGAGTGAGTCCATCCGCCGACGCGGGCCGCACAGTCTGCGGGACGACTCCCGAATTCGTCAATTCGAAGAGTTTCTCCCGCTGTTTTTCCTCGTCGCCCGCTCCCCCATGATGTGCAGGAAAATCTCGACTGCAAGGAGCGACAGGTAAAAAACTAGCAGGCACTCCCCTGCCCCGGCCTGCCGCAGTTCCGGTGCGGCTGCCTGGATCCAGCCGAGGGCCAGGAGCGGCGTAAAAAGCCGGACGCCCGCCCCGCCGAGGCCGTGGGCCACCCGGCGGGCCGGGATCGACACCGGCCACCGCGACAGCAGCCATCCTGCGATGGCCCCGACCAGGCAGACGGCCGCGGCGAACGCCACCGCCTTGGCCCCCGCGGGCCGCCGTGTCGCCCCCAGCAGGATGGCGAGCCCGGCGACGACGCCGGCCGTTGCCACGAGGGCGACCACCCCAACGAGGGTCCAGGCCCGGTTCGGTGCCTGCGTCGAACGGTTCACCCCGGCTTCCTCCGCGACAAGTGGATGAGCCAAGAGAGGCCCGCCACGAATCCGACGACGAGGCCCAGCGGGCCCAGGAACCCGGTCCCCATCCGTGTGTCGAGCCACCTTCCGGCCACGGCCGGGAGAAACATCGCGCACCCCATGGCGATGATGCGCGATGCCCAGCCGAGCGCTTCTCCGACCGGCGATGGATGAGGTTCGCGTGCCACGCGGGTAGGATACCCTCCCCGTCGTCCAGGAACCCGCTGCGTGGCCGCCCGCAAGCATCGTCGTCGCCGTCGCCACCGCCGCCCCGACCTCGGGCCGGTCGCTGCCCAGGTCGGCCCGCCGGCCGCGGTTGAAGCCACGCCGGCCACGCTGCGGATGCTCGCCTGCGACGGGACGACGATCGAGGAGTCGACGATCCTCAGGCCCGAGGAACTCGCCAGCGCCCGGGAAAAGTGGCCCCTCGTCTGGATCGACGTCGAGGGCCTCGACGATCCCGCCTCCGCCGCCCTGATCGGTCGCGTGTTCGAGATCGGCGAACTGGCGCTGGAGGACGCGGTCACGCCCGACGAGCGTCCCAAGGTGGAAATCTTCGGCCACCAGGTCCTGATCGCCGCCCGCACGGTGCGGTTCGACGGCGAGGCGATCGTCACCGACCCGATCTGCATCTTTCTCGGTGACCGCTACGTGATCACGTTCCGGGAGCGGCAGGCCGGCGATCCCTTCGAGTCGGTTCGGCGGCGAATCCGCCATGGTCGGACGCGGATCGGCAGCGAGGGGGCCGATGCGCTCTGTTCGCTTCTCCTCGACGTGCTCATCGATGGCTACTTCCCCGTGCTCGAGCAGTTCGGCGACCGACTGGAGACGCTCGAGGAGGAGGCCCTCGACCGGCCCAACCGCCGCACCCTGCTCACGATCCACGACGTCCGCAACGACCTGATGACGCTGCGGCGGGCGCTGTGGCCGACCCGCGACCTGCTCCACGCCCTCGGCCGCGAGCCGACGCCGCTGGTCGGCGAGCACGCCCGGGCGCACTTCCGCGACTGCTACGACCACACAATGGAACTGCTCGACCTGATGGAAAATTACCGCGAGATCGGCAGCGACCTGCGCGACATCTACCTGGCGAGCCTCAACAACCGGATGAACGACGTCATGAAGGTCCTGGCGGTGATCGCCACGATCTTCATGCCGCTGACGTTCATCACCGGCTACTACGGGATGAACTTCGACACCGGCTCGCCGTGGAACATGCCGCTGTTGCGGTTTCCCTTCGGCAGCCTCGTCGCCGGCGGCATGATGCTGGCGACGACCGTCGGCATGGTGGTGTTCTTCTGGCGCCGCGGCTGGCTGAACCGCTGGCATTGACCCCCATCCGGCGGCATCGTGCCGCGGCGGCCGTATGGCCGCAGCACGGAATCCATCTGATTTTATGGATCAATCGGCCGTCGCGACTGCGAGATAAGCCCCGCGGCGCCTGAGAGATGAAAACTGGGGAACTAGGATTCGAACCTAGACTAACTGGTTCAGAGCCAGTCGTGCTACCGTTACACCATTCCCCAATCGAAGGGTCCGCCGGGCCGCGGTTTGGCCGCGGCGTGGCGGATATGGTGGACGCCGCCGCCACCAGTCCGCGAGACTACACACCCGGTATCGAATCGGCAATTCCGCCGTGCCCGGCACGGTTTTCCACGGCGGCCCATCCTTCCCAGGGGCCGGAGCCCATATCCGCTGGCCTGGCCAGCGACCGGCGGCGTCCCGCTGCCGATACGTCCTCTCGAGAGCCGGGGCGACCGGACGCGCGACGAGCAGGGCACAGGAAGGCAATCCAATGACGTTCTTCAACTGGCTGCGGGAAGGGGTGCGGCAGGCCGTCGTGCTCGGCCTCGCCGATGCGGTCGATGACATCGGCAACCGGAGCAAGGAGGAGGATTTCGGGCCGGCACTCGCGCAGTCGCTGCGCGAGCGGCTGACGGTTCAGACCGAGCCTACCGTCCTCGAGTCCGCCGCGCCGCAGGTGGGTGCGCGGCGGCGGCTCGGCCGGTCGCTCGACGGCATGCGCAAGGCCGCCTGAACGGCAGACGCCACCGGCCGGTCCGTTGTCACGCCGGCACCGGCAGCGACACCTCGATCGTGGTGCCCGCTCCCGGCGCGCTCGTGATCCGCAGGTCCCCGCCGAACAGCCGGGTCCGCTGCCGGATGCCCTCGAGCCCGAACCGGTCCGCGGGCACCGTCCGCTGGTCGAACCCCGTCCCGTCGTCGCTGACGACGACCAGCAGCCGGCCTCCGGCGCGGGTCACGTCGACGCTGGCCGACCGGGCCCGGGCGTGCTTGCGGACGTTGGTCAGCGATTCCTGGACGATGCGAAAGACCGCGGTTTCCATCTGCGGGGGAAGCCGCGGTCCCGGAATCGCATGGCAGAACGTGACCATCGGGATGTCGGCCCGCGCGTCGGTCACCAGCGTCTCGATCGCCTCCGCGATGCCGAGTTCGTCGAGCGCGGGGGGCCTGAGGCCGCCGATCAGCCGCCGTGACTCGTCGGTGGCCATTCGCACCAGCCGCATCGCCTCGTGGAGTTCGGGCACGACAGCACAGCCCGGGTTGGCGTGCGCGAATGCCTCGAGGTGCATCAGCGCGCCCGCGACGTACTGGGCGACGCCGTCGTGGATCTCGTACGACACCATCTGCCGCTCCCGCTCCTGGACCTCGAGCAGGTGCCCGAGGACGTGCCGTTCATGCCGCAGCTGCTCCTCGCTCGTTCGCAGCGGCAGGGTGCTCACGCAGCAGGCGAGCAGGGCGACGACGCGGCCTGCCCGGACGATCGGCCCGATGCGCAGCGAGAAGTAGTTGAGCTCGCCGTTCAAACGACGGATGGTCGTCTCGACGGTCCGCTCCGCGCCCGTCGCGAACACGTCGTCGAGCACCCCGCGCAGGGCCGCCGTCGAGTCGGGGAGCGTGAACATCGTGAAGTCGTGACCGACCACCTGGTCGAGCGTGAAGCCGTCCTCGACCCGGTTGCAGAACCGGATCACCCCCTCCCGGTCAACGATCGCGACGTACTCGCCGCTCGTGCGGCAGACGGCGTCCCACAGGCAGGCCTCGTCGGCAAGGACGGCCTCGAGCGCGATCTCTCGGCGACCGGTCGCCGGCAGCGCGGGGTGTGGGGTGCTCATGCCATCATCGTACGCCAGCGCCGGCGGGAAGCCGCCGCTCAGCGGTTGGGCCGGGGAATCCGTCCGCCCGAGCCGCCTCCCCGGGACCGCTTTCCGCGCGGGCCGGGGCCCCGGCTGCCGCCGCTGCCCGACCGCAGGGCACCGATCTGGTCGCGGATGGCCGCGGCCCGCTCGAAGTCGAGGTCGGCGGCGGCCTGCATCATGTCGGCCTCCAACTGGGCGAGCAGTTCGGCCTGCCGCCGGCCCCCCTCTTCCCCACCGGCCACGGCCTGGAAGGCGACCCGGCGCGAGGCGGCCTCGGCCTCGATGCCGGCGCGGATTTCCTTGCGGATCGTCTGCGGCGTGATTCCGTGGGCCCGGTTGTATTCCTCCTGGAGCTGCCGCCGGCGCTGGGTCTCGTCGATCGCCTGGCGCATCGACTCCGTGATCGTGTCGGCGTAGAGGATGACCCGGGCATCGACGTTCCGGGCGGAGCGGCCGATCGTCTGCATCAGCGACGTCTCGCTGCGCAGAAACCCCTCCTTGTCGGCGTCGAGGATCGCCACCAGCGAAACCTCGGGCAGGTCGAGCCCCTCGCGGAGCAGGTTCACGCCCACGAGGACGTCGAACGCCCCCTCGCGCAGGTCCTTGAGCAGCTCCACGCGCTCGAAGGCGTCGAGCTCGCTGTGCAGCCAGCGGCAGCGGACCTTGCGTTCCGTGAAGTAGGCCGACAGGTCCTCGGCGAGCTTCTTGGTGAGCGCGGTCACGAGCACCCGCTGCCCGGCGGCGACGGTCCTGTCGATCTCGGCGGCGAGGTGCGGCACCTGCTGCGCGGCTGGTGCGACCTCGATCAGCGGGTCGAGCAGGCCCGTCGGCCGGATCACCTGCTCCACCACCTCGCCGCCGGTGCGGGTCAGTTCCCAGGGGCCGGGCGTCGCCGAGACGAACACCGTCTGGTGAAGCCGCCGCTCCCACTCGTCGAACATCAGCGGCCGGTTGTCGAGGGCGCTGGGTAGCCGGAAGCCGTGGTCCACGAGCGTCATCTTCCGGCTCCGGTCGCCGGCGTACATGCCGCGGACCTGCGGCACGGTGACGTGCGACTCGTCGACGAAGAACAGGAAGTCATCGGGGAAGTAGTCGAACAGCGTCGTCGGCGTGCTGCCGGCCTCCCGGCCGCTGAGCGGCCGGGAGTAGTTCTCGATCCCCGGGCAGAACCCCGCCTCGAGCAGCAACTCGATGTCGAACCGGGTGCGGGCGTTGAGCCGCTGGGCCTCGAGCAGCTTCCCCTGCCCCTTGAACTCCTCCAGCCGGGCGTCGAGCTCGGCGCGGATCGTGGACACGGCGGCCTTGATCCGCTCCTCGGGCATGACGAAGTGCCGGGCGGGATAGAAGTAGGTCTCGTCCTTGCGGGCCAGCACCTCGCCGCTCGTCGGGTGGGTGACGGCGATCGACTCGATCGCGTCCCCCCAGAACTCGATCCGCGTGGCCAGCTCGTCGTAGGGGGGCCAGACGTCGACGGAGTCGCCGCGAACGCGGAACCGGCCCCGTTCCAGGGCCAGGTCGCTGCGCTCGTAGTGGATGGCGACGAGCCGCTCCAAGAGCGCGTCGCGGCCGGGCGTGGCCCCGGTCGCGAGCCGCACGACCATCGCCCGGTAGTCGGCGGGGGAGCCGAGGCCGTAGATGCACGACACGCTGGCCACGACGATCACGTCCCGCCGGCTGACCAGGGCGCTGGTGGCGGCGAGCCGGAGCCGGTCGATCTCCTTGTTGATCGCGGCGTCCTTCTCGATGTAGATGTCGCGCTGCGGGATGTAGGCCTCGGGCTGGTAGTAGTCGTAGTAACTGACGAAGTAGTGGACGGCGTTGTGGGGGAAGAAGTCGCGAAACTCGGCGTACAGTTGGGCGGCGAGCGTCTTGTTGTGGGAGAGCACGAGGGTCGGGCGGCCGACGCGGGCGATGACGTTGGCCATCGTGAACGTCTTGCCCGACCCGGTCACGCCCATCAGCACCTGTGACCCGCGGGCCTCGGCGACGCCGTGGACGAGCGCATCGATCGCCGCCGGCTGATCGCCGGCGGGGGCGTAGGGGGCGACGAGCTCGAAGACGCCCGGCTGAAGCGATGCGCTGGTCATGGCGCGGTGCTCCGCGCGGCGAGCGGCCGGAGGTGCGGTCGCATCCCGGCCAGCGTCGCCGGCCCGATGCCGGGCACGTCGAGGAGCGATTCGATGGTCGCGAACGGCCCGTGCCGGTCGCGGTGCTCGACGATCCGCCGGGCCGTGGCCGGACCGAGGCCGGGCAGCTGGGCCAGTTCCTCGGTCCCGGCCGCATTGACGTCGACCGTGAACGTGGCCGATGGGAGGGGGGGGGCGTCGTGGTGGACGAGCCCGGCGCGGCCTCCGGCCAGGGCCCACCATCCGGCGATGGCGACCAGTGCGGCCGCGACAAGCGCGGCGAGCAACGGCTGCGTGGACGGGGCGAACTGGCGCGGGCCGGAGTCGGTCGGGGCCATCGGGAGCCCTGTGCGGGGAGGGATGCTGCACTGCTGGTACCATACCCGATCGATCGCCGGCGACCGCCGGCCGATCGGGATGTGCCCGCCATGACCGCCGCGAATCCAGACCAGCGATCCCCCTGCCCCGACTTTCGCCAGTCGGCCTGGGACGACCATCTCGCCGCCCACGTCGCCCGGCTGGCGGGCGACTGGTTCGCGGAGGATCTCGGCAACGAGTGCGACTGGACGAGCGTCGCGGTCGTGTCCGCGGCGGCCACCAGCGAGTTGCGCGTGGTGGCGCGCCGGCCGGGCGTGGTCGCCGGCCTGCCGGCCGCCGCCGTCGTCGCCGCGGCCGCCGGGACTGGGCTCGTGCTCGTGCCGCAGGTCGCCGAGGGGACGGCCGTCGCGGCCGGCGACACGCTGGCGATGCTGACCGGACCGACCCGGGGCATCCTCGGCGCCGAGCGGGTGATCCTCAACCTGCTCGGCAGGATGTCCGGCACCGCCACGGCGACCCGCCGGCTGGTCGATGCGCTGGCCGGGACGCGCTGCCGCGTCTACGACACCCGCAAGACGGTTCCCGGCTGGCGGCTCCTCGACAAGTACGCCGTCCGGGCCGGCGGCGGCTGGAACCACCGCATGGGGCTCTACGACGCGATCCTCATCAAGGACAACCACCTCGCCGCGGCGGCGGCCGCCGGCCTGTCGCCGGCCGATGCCGTGCGGCGTGGCCGGGAGTTCGTCCGCGGCTCGTTCCCGCCGGCCCGGGCGGCGCGGATGATCGTCGAGATCGAGATCGACTCCGAAACGCAACTCCCCGACGTCCTCGCGGCTGAGCCCGACGTCGTCCTCCTCGACAACATGCCGGTCGAGGAACTCGCCCGCTGCGTGGCGGTGCGCGACACACGGGCGCCGCGGGTCGTGCTGGAGGCCTCGGGGGGCATCCGTCCCGAGACGGTGGCGGCGATCGCCGCCACGGGCGTCGATCGGGTCAGCACGGGCTGGCCGACGCACGATGCCCCGTGGCTCGACATCGCACTCGACTGGGGCTGAAGACATCGGCCCCGCACGCCGTGCGCTCCGCGGGGCGGCGCGGAGGCAGCGGGTTCAGACGCCGAGGAGGCGGTTTCGCTTGGTGCGCCGCTCGGCACGGAGGCGGGCCCGACGCTTCGTCTCGCTCGGCTTTTCGAAGAACTCCCGGCGACGCATCTCCTTCTTGATGCCGCTCCGCTCGACCAGTTTGCGGAAGCGACGCACCGCCTCCTGAATGCTCTCGCGTTCCCGTACCGTCAACTTGACCATGCGTTCTCCGAAACCTGAATGAAACCTGAGACCTGGAATGGAACCTGGAATGAAATCTGGAATGCCCCGAACCGGTGGGCGGGGTGCCAAACAGCCAAGAGAAGAGTATATGAATCCCCTCGCCCGGCGTCCACAGGGGTCGCCGGGCGTCGATGGCGTGTCGTTGCCGGCCGCCCGATTGCCGACCGGGGCCCGGGCGGACAGGGCGCCCTTTTTGGGGCCCGGGCAGGAGGTTCCGATCCCTGCCGCGTCGAACCGAGACCTTTCCGTCCGACACCGGCCCCACGGAGGCGTTCTGGGGGCCGGCCGCCCCCCTGCCCGCGGCTCCGCGCCGTGTTCCTCGAGGTGCGTTTTCCCAATCGCCATGCCGGGCGGGCCGCCGAGTCAGGTGGCCGCCTTTTGCCGCGACACCTTGCGCCGCTCGTGCTCCGAGAGGAGGATCTTTCGCAGCCGGATCACCGCCGGCGTGACCTCGACGACCTCGTCCTCCTCGATGTATTCGAGCGCCTCCTCCAGCGACATCCGGCGCGGCGGCTTGAGGAGAATGTTGCGGTCGCTGCCGGTGGCCCGCATGTTGGTGAGCTTCTTTTCCTTCGTGGGGTTGACCGTCATGTCCTCGCTGCGGGCGTTCTCGCCGCAGATCATCCCCTCGTAGACCTCGTCCCCCGGCTCGATGAACAGGTCGGCCCGCTCCTGCAGGCCGTCGAGCCCGAAGGCCACGGCCCGGCCGGGCATCATCGACACGAGCACGCCGTTGGCCCGGCCCGACACCTCCCCTTCCAGCGGCCGCCAGGCCTCGAAGCGGTGGTGCATGATCGCCGTCCCCTGCGTGGCGTTGAGGACGCGGGTCCGCAGGCCGATCAGGCCGCGGGCGGGGATCGAAAACGTGGTGTGGGCGAACTCGCCGCGCGAGCCCATGTGCTTGAGCTGGCCGCGGCGCGAGCCGGTCAGTTCCATGACGGGGCCGAGCTTGTCGTGCGGCACTTCGACGACCAGCGTCTCGAACGGCTCGAGCGTCGTGCCCCCTTCTTCCTTGCGCAGGATGACCCGCGGCTTGCCCACGGAGAGCTCGAAACCCTCACGCCGCATCGTCTCGATGAGCACGGAGAGGTGGAGCAGGCCGCGGCCCGAGACGCTGAACTGCTCCGAGCCCTCGATCGGCTCGACCCGCAGGGCAACGTTCCGCTCCAGTTCCTTCCAGAGCCGGTCGCGGAGGTGCCGGGTGGTGAGGTACTTGCCCGAGCGGCCGGCCAGCGGCGATGTGTTGACGCCGAACACCATCGACAGCGTCGGCTCGTCGACGGCCAGCCGGGGAAGCGGTCGCGGGTCGGCCGGATCGCAGATCGTGTCACCGATCTCCACCTCTTCCAGGCCGCTGACGGCACCGATGTCGCCGGCGGTGACCTGCTCGACATCCACCCTGCCGAGCTTGTCGAACACCTGCACGCCCACCGCCTTGGCCGGCACGAGCCGGCCCTCGGCCGTGGAGCGGACCACCGCCGCCCCCTTGGTGAGCGTGCCCGACTCGATGCGGCCGATGCCGATCCGGCCGACGTAGTCGGACCAGTCGAGCGTGGTGACGAGCATCCGCAGCGGCGCGGACTGGTCGACGATCGGCCCGGGGATCTTCTCCAGGACGAGGTCCAACAGCGGATCCATCGTTCCTTCGCGAACCGCCGGATCGTGGGCCGCGTAGCCGCCGCGGCTGGAGGCGTAGACGAAGGGGAAGTCGGCGAGGTCGTCGTCGGCGCCGAGCTCGAGGAACAGGCCGAGGATCTCGTCGAGCACCTCCAGCGGCCGGGCGTCGGGGCGGTCGATCTTGTTGACCACGACCACCGGCCGGAGCCGGCATTCGAGCGCCTTGGAGAGGACGAACCGGGTCTGCGGCATCGGGCCCTCGGCGGCATCCACGAGCACCAGCGCCCCGTCGGCCATCCGCAGCACCCGCTCCACCTCGCCGCCGAAGTCGGCGTGGCCGGGGGTGTCGATGAGGTTGATCTTCGTCCCCTTCCACTCGACGGCGATGTTCTTGGCGAGGATCGTGATCCCGCGCTCCCGCTCCAGGTCGTTGGAGTCGAGGATCCGCTCGCCGGTCAACTGGCTGGCCCGGTATTGGCCGCTCTGGCGGAGCAGACAGTCGACGAGCGTGGTCTTGCCGTGGTCGACGTGGGCGATGATGGCGACGTTGCGGATGTCGGTGCGGTGGGTGCCGCGGGCGGCTGGATCGGGCATGGGGAGGGCGCGGGGCTCGAGGGAAGGGAAACCTTTGATTATTCAGGATTGTGGCGGCGTTGCCTAGCAGGCTGTGGAACACGCCTGCCGGAGCAGGATGCGAGGAATGCCGACCGTGGAAACCCTCGGCGTTTCCACCGGTCGGCCACGTGGAGAAAGTCCATGGAGGGCCTTGTCCACGGACAGCGAGAGCCGCGCGGCCTGGATCGCGGCCCAGATTTAGATCGCGAACCAGATGGAGACGAAGGGGATCGAACCCTCAACCCCCGCCTTGCAAAGGCGGTGCTCTCCCAATTGAGCTACGTCCCCGAACAAACGAACCCCGGGGCGGCGAGCGCCGCGCCGAAGTCGAAATGCGCGCGCCAAGATTCGAACTTGGGACCTCCACCTTATCAGGGTGGCGCTCTAACCAACTGAGCTACGCGCGCCCGCGGAACGGGGGAATCTCCGGGAAATTCCCGCGACTCTCCGACGATACTCCGGCATCCGGCTCGGTTGCAAGGGTTCGGCCCTGCGGGCCGGTCTGCGCCGGTCTGGCGTGGAAATGGCGCTGGCGCCGGACGGCGTTCCGGATAGGTTTGAGCGTCGCATCGAGGACCATTCACGGAAGGAGCCCGCCCATGTCGCTGCGTCGTCGCGTCGTCGTTTCAGCCCCCCATCCCGCCCTCGTCGCCGCGCTCGTCGCGGCCTGCGGCGCAGTTGGGAACGGGCAGGCGGCGGGGCCGACCGTCGACGACGCGCTCGCGCAGGTGCCGGCGCAGAAAGGGGTCGATTACGACCGGCCGACGGCGGCCGAGGCGAAGACGTGCACGATCGGCAAGGAGCGCGAGGGCACGATCAACGCGCTCGTCGTCCGTGCGCCTTCCGGGGACGTGCTCCGCTCGTTCGCCGACACCAACGGCGACGGCACGGTCGACCGGTTCAGCTACTACAAGGACGGCATCGAGGTCTATCGCGACATCGACTCCGACCACGACAAGCGGGTCGATCAGGCGCGCTGGCTGAACTCCGCCGGGAGCCGCTGGGGCGTGGACGAGGATGGCAACGCCACGCTCGACACGTGGAAGACGATCTCCGCCGAGGAGGCGAGCGCGGAGATCGTCGAGGCGATCAAGAACCGGGATGCGACCGCCTTCGCCCGGCTCCTGCCTACGAAGGACGACCTCAAGGCGGCCGGGTTCGAGGGGGAGCGGCTGGCGGAGTTGCTGGCCCGCGTTGCCGCCGCGCCCAAGGCCTTCGCCGCCGTCGCCGCGACCCAGAAGCAGCTCGGTGCCGACGCCCGCTGGGCGAGCATGCTCACGCCCCAGCCGCCCGGTGTCCTGCCGGCCGGACAGCCCGGCGTGGCCAGGGACGTCGTCGCCTACGACAACGTCGTGGCGATCGTCGATGGCAAGGGGGGCGGCGGGCAGGTGTTCGTCGGGTCGCTCGTCCGCTGCGGCGACTGCTGGCGGCCGATCGACGCGCCGCAGGTGGCTGGCTCCGGGGGGGAGCTCGGCGAGGCCCTGGGCTTCTTCACGCCACGGCCGAGCGGCCGGGCGACGGGGGGGGCGGGACCGCTCGCCGATGATCGCCTCAAGCCGCTGTTCGCGCAGTTGCGGGAGGTGGAGACCAAGCTCTCCACCGCCGCCCCCGCGGCCCGGCGCGAACTGGCCGCGCAGCAGGTAGCGATCATGGATCAAGTCTTGGCTGCCGCCGCCGACGCGGATCGGCCGTTCTGGGTCCGGCAGATCGCCGAGACCCTCGCCGCCTATGTGCAGGGGGATCTGGTTCCCGACGGCATCGGCAGGCTCGACAAGCTGGCCGCGGACGTGGCCGCCGATCCGACGCTCTCGGCCTTCGTGACGTTTCGTCTCATCCAGTCCCGGTACGCCCTCGGCGCGCAGCAGTCCGGAGCCGACGGCGAGAAGGCGGAGAAGGCCCGGGCCGCGTGGCTGGCCGAGCTGGCCGCCTTCGTCGACAAGCATCCGGCCTCCCCGGATGCCGCCGAGGCGATGCTGCAACTGGCCATCGAGGACGAGTTTTCGGGCCGCGAGAAGGAGTCGCTCGCCCGCTACGCCGAAATCGTGGCCAAGTACCCCGACTCGGTCCCGGCCCGCAAGGCCCGCGGGGCCTCGCGCCGGCTGGAGAGCGTCGGCAAGCCCCTCGCGCTCTCCGGCACCACGCTCGACGGCAAGACGTTGGCGATCGAGTCTCTCAAGGGCGTTCCGGTGCTCGTGCACTACTGGGCGACGTGGTGCGAGCCCTGCAAGGTGGACATCGCGCAGATCCGGGAGTTGCAGGCGAAGTACGGGCCGAAGAAATTCGTCGCCGTCGGCATCGCGCTCGACAACGACAAGGCCGCGCTGGCGAAGTTCCTCCAGGCGAAGCAGCTCGGCTGGCCGCAGCTCCATGACGCCGGCGGGCTCGACGGCCGGCTTGCCGAGGAGCTCGGCATCCTGACGTTGCCGACGATGCTCCTCCTCGACGCCGAGGGGAAGGTGGTCGATCGGAACCTCGTGATCACCGAGCTCGAGAAGAAGCTGGAGGCGCTCGTCGGCGGCAAGTGAGCGGGCGGGATGCGGCGCCGAGGCAGGCTGCGTGGACCGGAGCCGGCGTGGGGCTGGGTTTGCGTCGCCGCCGGCTGGTCGGTACGGTCCGCCCCGTCGTTCCCGCTGATCCCGTTCCCGCTCGCTCGAGGCCTTCCATGCTGCTCGCCGTGGCCGTCAGTCCCGTGTTCTGCGCCTTCGGTGCCCTGCAGGTGCTGGGAGTGGCTGCGGCCGGGTTTGCCAGGCTTGCCGAAGGGACACGGCACGAGCGGTTCGGCCAGTGGACCTGTTTCGGGGCGATCCTTATCGTCGGCACGCTCTGCGGGGCCGCGATCCCCTTCGGCCCGGACACGGCCGCCGCCTGTGCCGTGACGCTCGCGCTCATGACGCTGATCGCCGTCGCTGACTTCTCCCCGCGACGCTAGCCGCAGGTCGATCGCTGACCCCCGTCCGCTGCATGGCCGGTGTGTCGGTCAGTCGGCAGATTTTGCCCGGCTTGCCTGGAATGACGCGCCAGGCGCCCGATCCGGTCGATTCGGAAAAAAACTCCCCCCCGGCACGACCGCCAGCCGAAGAACAGAAGGACCGGGGAGGCGGCTGACGACGCCGCACGTTCTCCGAGGCCATCGCCGGCCGCACGGCGGGAACCAACCGGGATCGATCCCAGGAGCGAGAAGCAATGTCCATGTCGAGATCCAGGTTTCTACTGGCCCTCGTGGCCTCGTCGATGCTCGTCGCGCCCGCCTTCGCCGAGGAACTCGCGAAGACCGTTGCCGCCAAGCTCAAGGAGTCGGGCGCGCTGGCCGGTTACCGTGTCAACGTCAAGGCGAAGTCCGGCACCATCTGGCTGGAAGGCACCGTCTCCGACGAAAAGCAGTTGGCCGCGGCGCTCGGCGTGGCCGAGGCGACGCCGGGCGTCGAACGGGTGGTGAACCGGCTCGTTGTCGAGCTTCAGCAGGCCCCCGCCGCCGCAGCGCCGCTCGGCATGCCGGCGGCCGCCTGGAACATGGCCGGCGTCCCCGAGCCCGTCCAGCCTGCGGAGCCGGCCCTCGAGGCGGCCCCGGAGAAGAAGCCGACCCGGAACCCGTTCACCGCGATGGCCGAGACGCTGTTCTTCAAGCAGCCGGTCGACGAGCAGCCGGCTGCCGATCAGGTGCAGTTGGTGCAGGCGACGGCCACCGCGGGCCGCGTTCGCACGCCCGCCGGCCGCGGCCCCGCCGCCCGCCAGCCGGCTGGCCGGCCGCCGCTCGGCGTGCCGCAGCAGGCCGGGCGGCCGATGCGGTCGCCGTATGCGGCCCAGGCCGGCAATCGCACGGCGATGCGGACGAGCGGGGGCGAGACGCTAACGCTGCCGGCACCGGGCGGGTTCGAGGGTACGGTCGCCGACGGCCAGATCGTGCCGGGCAGCATGCGATACAGCGAGGGCATGCCGGCCAACGGCGTGCCTGCCAACGGCATGCCGATGGCTGGCGGCCCGATGCCGATGGGAACGACGGGCGTCGGCATGCCGCCGGTCCCGATGCGGGGTGACGGGCCGAACATGCCCAACTACGCCTGGCCGAGCTACGCCGCCTCTCCCAACTATGCGGCCCTCCAGTATCCGACCCAGTACTCGCCGACCGCGTGGCCGTACATCGGTCCTTTCTATCCCTACCCGCAGGTGCCCCTCGGCTGGCGCCGGGTGTCGCTGGAATGGGACGACGGCTGGTGGTTCCTCGACTTCGACGAGCGGCACTACCACTCGCATCATCGTTGAGATCGGAGCAGCGGCTCGGGGAACCGCGCGGCCCGCGACGGGCCCTCCCGAGCCCGGCTCCAACGCGAATCCGACCGCCCTCCGGCCCCGGCCGCGAGGGCGGTCCTCGTTTCTGGGGGCTGGTTCGGGACGCGGGCCTGTCCGGGGGGGAGGCGGCTGCGGCGGGCCGTCCGGAGAGCAGGCAAAAAATCCGCAAGTTGCACCGCCGGCAGGGTCGATACATCCGTTACGACCGGCAGGCGCCGGCCTGGTAGACCCGTCGGAGGACTCGACCCATGGTGCAGCGGACGCGGTTTCTTGTGACGGCCCTGATCCTGGCCGTCGGGGCATCCACGCAGACCGGGTGCTTCTGGCTCGCCGCCCAGGGGCCGAACATCGGGCCGCTCGCCATCCCGATCCCCGTGCCGGTCGGCATCCAAAAGGCCAAGGAAGACCAGTTCTGGAACTACGAGCGGTATGAGCGGGCCCCGGTGCTCGGCCCGCTGCAGGCCGGCGGTCCCTGCGAGGCGCTCGACGAACCGAGCGACGACGAGGTGATGCGGGCCCTGGAGAAGGCCCGGCCCGTGCAGGGCAACTGGCCGTTCCTCTACGAGGTGCAGCGCAATCGGGTGCGGATCTCGAAGTGCAAGATCTCCGACTACATCGATCCGCCGCGGCACCTGCCGCTGGTCGGTCCGGTGCAGGTGCATCATGCCCACTACAAGTGCACGGTCTACTTCCAAGAGGTGAAGCGGATCGGCTGGCCGGTGCCGCACACGCTCGTGGACGAGGACTGCCAGGAAGTCGTGTACATCGACCACGACCATATGCACATGGTCGGTGACGTCTGCACGGGGTGCGACGCGAACTTTTAAGTAGAGCGCTAGCGAGGCCATCCTGGCCCTCGCTAGCTTGGCTCGGCGGGGCGAAGCCAAGGTTCGCCGCGCCGAGCCGCCCGGCCTCCAGCCGGGCGATGGTGCTGTGGGGGGCATCCGCCCAACTGGCCCCGACAGGCTTGCGCTCGGCGGGGCGAAGCCAAGGTTCGCCGCGCCGAGCCGCCCGGCGTCCGGCCGGGCGTTGCCGCTGTGGGCGCGGGCACGCGGCGCGGCCTTTGGCCGCTGCGTGGGGTTGGGCGTGCCCAACTGGCCGCCTCGAGGGCGGCCTTGCGTGATCACACCGCGGAGGCTCGCCAAGGCTTCGCCGGCCACGACGGCGGAGATGCCGCGAACATTGCCTTGCCATGCCGACTGATGGAGCCGGTCCCCGGCGGCGCGGGCGAGATGCCCACGTGACACGCCCGACCGTGACGGTTGCGACGGTCGCGGCGGCCCGCACGATGAAGCAGGTCGTCCGACGTCACGGACGCCGATGATGTTCGGTGCGAACGGGGCTTCCAGGGACCGGAAGCCAGGGCCGCGGCCCAGCCAGGCGGGACTGCATGACGTCGAGGAGAAGGATCTCCGGCGCCGATCGAACGCCGCGGCGCAGCGCCAGTCGCGTTGCGGTCACGGCGGTCGCACTCCTCGCCCTGGCCTCCGTGGTGGTGCACGGTGCGGCCCGCGGCCAGTCCCCCACCGCCTGGACGGGAGGCGACGACGCGGCGCGGAAGCCGCTGCGGGTCGCCGACCTGCCACCGGCGGCCGCTACCCCCTCCCCCGCCCCGGCCGAGAGCCTGATCCCGACCGGCAACCTGCTGGCCGTGATCCGCGACGGCGGCATCCTCATGGTGCCCCTCATCGGCTGCTCGTTCGTGCTCGCCGTGTTCGCCATCGAGCGGGTGGTGAGCCTGCGGACAGGCCGCGTCGTGCCCAGGCTGTTCGTCACCCGGTTCATCGAGCAGGTGCAGGCCCGCGAACTGGCCCGCGGCGCCGCCCTCGACGCCTGCGATGAGAACGGCAGCCCCGCCGCCCGCGTCTTCGCGGCCGCCGTGCGGCGCTGGGGCAAGCCCGCCGTGGAGATCGAGCAGGCGGCGATCGACGCCTGCGAACGCGAGCTCAACCACCTGCGCCGCTACCGCCGGGTGTTCAACGGCGTGGCCACGATCGGTCCCCTGCTCGGCCTCCTCGGCACCGTCTTCGGCCTGATCCGGGCGTTCAACGACGTCGCCGGGGCCGGGGCGATGGGACGGCCCGACCTGCTCGCCCGCGGCTTCGGCGAGGCGCTGATCACGACGGCGATGGGCCTGCTCGTGGCGATTCCGGCGATGGTCCTCCACTGGGTGTTCACGAGCCGCGTCGACCGGCTGGCGATGCGGCTCGACGAGACCTGCCAGCAGGTGATCGACGAGATCTCGCAGGAGTCCCTCTCCGAGCCGCGACCGGCCGCCGCCGCTCGCCGCCGGGCGGGGTGAGCGATGCCACTGGTCCGCCTCAGCGACGACGAGGAGCCGGCGCCGAACCTGGCGCCGATGATCGACGTCATCCTCGTGCTCACGATCTTCTTCATGTGCGCCACGAAGTTCTCCGGCGATGAGCGGAAGTTCGACCTCGACCTGCCCACGGCGGGGGGCGCGGTGGCGGGGGATGCGACGCGGCCGGAGATCGTCGAGGTCCAGGCCTCGGGCGCCGTGCGGCTCGGGGCGGCGGACGTGCCGGAGGGGGAACTCGCAGCGCGGCTCGAGGCGCTCCGGGCCGCACGGCCGGAGATGGCGGTCATGATCCGCGGGGAGCGGAGCGTGCCGCACGGACGGATGGCAGAGATTTACGAGGCCTGTCGCACGGCCGGCGTGCGGAACGTCGCCATCTCCGTCCGGCCCCGGCAGGACCGTGACCGCGAGCAAGCCGGCGGGCTGGATCAGGGCACGCGGCAACGCTGAAGCACGGTCTGCCATGCATGTGCTGTGGATCGTCTGGGGCGTGGTCGGCGTGGCGGCGGCCGCAGGGCTGGCGGCGCTTGTGCGCACCCGCTGGCTGCAGTCGCACACGCTCTCGAAGTGCGTCCTGCTTTCGGTCGTGCTGCACGCCGTGCTGGCCGCGATCTGTGCGCTCGTCGGCGGCATTCGGCCGGCCTCGTGGGGCGCGAACGACGAGGGCCGGATGTCGCTCACGGTCGCCCTCTCCACCGACCCGGCCGACGACGAGGTCCGCGCTGCCCCCGCACTGCGTGACGTCGCCGACACGACGCCCTCGACGCCGGTGGACGAGACGGCGGCCGTCGAGCCCGCGCCGGTCGAGCCGACTCCGCTCCCGGCGCCTGCCCCCGAGGAAAACCTGCCGCTCTTGGAAGTGAAGGTCGCCGCGCCGGAGCCGGCGCCGCGCGAGACGGCACTCGCGGACACCGACGTGACGCCGACGACCGCCGACGCTGTGCCGACCGCGGCTGACGCCGCAGCGTCGGCGACCGCCGCGGCGACGATCGGGACGGCGCCGGCTGCCACGCCGGCGCAGCCCCACGCCGTCCCCGCGGCCTACGCCGATCGGGCCGACGGCCGCCGGGCCGCGGCGGCGGCCGCCCGCGGTGGCTCGGAGGAGACGGAGCGGGCGGTGCGTGCGGCGCTCGCCTGGCTGGCGGCTGCGCAGTCGGGCGACGGTCGCTGGGCTGCGGCGCGGCACGGCGCCGGCGTTGAGCGGTCGGTGCAGGGACAGCACCGCCAGGGGGCCGGCGCGCGGAGCGACCATGGCGTCACCGGGCTGGCACTGCTCGCGTTTCTGGGAGCCGGACAGACGCATCGTGACGGACCGCACGCGGAGCACGTTCGCCGTGGGATCGATTTTCTGGTCGCCCGGCAGCGGGCCGATGGGTCGCTCGCCGGCGACGCCGAGTTCTTCGCGGCCCTCTACTGCCACGGCATGGCGACGATCGCGCTGGCGGAGTGCGCCGCCCTGACCGGCGATCCGCGGCTTGGCCCGCCGCTCGAGCGGGCGGTGCGACACACGCTGGCGATGCAGAACCTGACCACCGGCGGCTGGCGCTACGCGGCCGGCGATCGAGGCGACACGAGCCAGCTCGGCTGGCAGTTGATGGTGCTGTCGAGCGCGCGGAATGCCGGCCTCGGCGGCGTCGAGCCAGCCGAGGCACGGGCCCGGCATTTTCTCGCGACTGTCTCGTCGGGATCAGCCGGTGGCCTGGCGGCGTATCGGCCCGGGGAACGGCCGAGCCTGACGATGACGGCCGAGGCGGCGTTCTGCCGGCAGTTGCTCGGGGCTGCGCCGGACGAGCCCGCGGTGCGCGAGGCCCTCGACCTGATCGCCCGCTCGCCTCCCGATCGCAGCCACCCCAATGCCTATACCTGGTACTACGCGACGCTGGCGTCGTTTCACGCCGGCGGCCCGCAGTGGGACGACTGGAACGCCCGGCTGCAGGCTGCGCTCCTGCCGCTGCAGCGGCACGACGGGACGTTCGACGGCAGTTGGGATCCCGATCCGGTCTGGGGCGGGCACGGCGGCCGCGTCTATGCCACGGCCCTGTCGGCGATGACCCTCGAGGTCTACTACCGTCACCTGCCGATGCACCGGCAGCCGCGGCGAATCGCGGCATCGCGCTGAGCGCAGGGGGCCGCAGAAGACCCGGCACGGGCCGGCCGCCGGTTTGACCGGCCCTTGGACGGGGGTAGACTTGGAGTGGCCCAAAAAGGTCGTCAGACGCGGCGGTTGTTCCGCGGCGGCCCGCCTCAGGCCAGGGAGACGTGACCGTGCCACTCTTTGGGATGTTCGGACTCGGGCCGACTGAGTTGCTGATCGTGGGCGTGATCGTCCTTCTGCTGTTCGGCAGCCGCCTGCCCAAGGTGATGCGGTCGCTCGGCGAGGGGATCGTGGAGTTCAAGCGGGGCGTGCAGGGCATCGAGGACCACGGCGCGGCCGGCGGCCGGGATGCCGGTGGATCCGACACCCGCTGAGAGCCAGGGCCGGGCCACGTTTCTTGCGGGCCGGCCGGAATGAGGTGCCACGATGTTCGGGCTCGGCCCCCTTGAAATCGTCGCGATCGGCGCGATCGCCGTGATGCTCTACGGCAAGCGTCTCCCGGAAGTGGGCCGGTCCGTGGGCAAGAACATCGCCGAACTGCGTCGGCAGTGGGCGACGATCTCCCGTGATCTCGACGTCGCCGGTCACATCGAGGGCCGGGTGTCGCAGTCCGAGCGGCGGGTCGTCCGCCGTGACGACGAGGCCGACTACGGCGGGTCCTCCTCCTCCGCCCCGCCCCGGTTTGACCCGCCGGCCGTGGTCGACGGGTGAGGCTTCGCGCGTGCGGTCGACGAGGATAGGTTCGCGGGTTCGTTCGCGACCGTCGGCGAAAGTTGGCCGCAGCCGGGCCGGCGCGTCGTGGATGATCTGACCGCGTTGGAGATCACATTCGTGAGCACGCCCGCGTACCCTGCGACATCGGTGATGCCCAGCCGGTCGGCCGTGCCCGATGACGTGGCATGGTGGGCGCGATACGCACCGATGATCGTGCTGACGGTAGCGTGTAGCGTTGCGGTAGGCGCTGATGAGTTGCCCGCGGACACGAACCAGATCAAGAGCCTGACGGTTGAGCAAGCGAAGCATTTGATTGCGAGCAATGCATGGCGAAATCTGTCCCTCAATGGCTTGGCCGCAGTGACATGCGACGTGGCTAAAGTCCTTGCGCAGCACCAAGGCGACCACCTGCACCTTGACGGCCTGACCACGCTGTCTGACGAGGCGGCCAAGGCGCTGGCGCAGCACAAGGGACCATGCCTGCACCTCAACGGCCTGACCACGCTTTCTGATGAAGCGGCCAAGTCGCTATCGCAGCACAAGAGGATTTGCCTGAACCTCAACGGCCTGACCACGCTCTCTGACAAGGCGGCCGAGGCGCTTGGGCAGCACCAGGGACTTCTACTGAACCTCGACGGCCTGACCACGCTCTCCGACGAGGGGGCCAAGGTGCTCTCGCAGCACAAGGGCAGACTGTCGACCGACGGCCTCACATCGCTCACAAATGCTGAGTTAGCGGCAAAGTTGGCGCAAAAATCCGTACTACGACTCAACGGCCTGACCACGCTAACTGACGAGGTGGCTAAGGCGTTGGCGCAACACAAGGGCGGATTGGACCTCGACGGCTTGACCACGCTTTCTGATGAAGCGGCCAAGGCGTTAGCGCATCACGAGGGCTTACTAGACCTTTCCGGCCTGCACACGCTCTCGGAAGCGGCTGCCAAGGCGCTCCGTGCCAATCCCGACATTTACTTGCCTCGCAAGTTCGAGCAGTAACCGCCCGACCATGCGTACCCCATCTGCCGTGATCCTGTCGTGTGTGGCCGCTGCCGGCGTCGCAGCCGACCCGCAGGCGCTGACCGGCAAGGTAGTGGCCGTGGCGGACGGCGGGAGGCGTCAGTCGTCGCCGCCAACCTTGGTGAACGGCTCCATCCCAAGCCGCTTGGTCCGCCGCGACCGTCTGCCAAGCCCGACCGGCGTTGGATGGCTGCCGGGAGTTTTGCCGCAGGATTCGTGGCCGATTCAGCACGCCCCGTTTGCGCCCCGATTGATCCCCGTTTGCGTGGCGCGTTGGGCACTTTGCGCACGCTCTGCGCAAGTGTAGGATTCGTGCAGTTGATGTTGATTCCGTTCGGGGAAAAGCGGCATTGTTGATCGTCCGCGACCCGATCCGGGCAGCTAGCTCAGTTGGTTAGAGCGCTACGTTCACACCGTAGAGGTCACAGGTTCGAATCCTGTGCTGCCCACCTTGAAACCTCGTTTTCCCCGTGTTTGCGGGGGAAACGAGGTTTTTCGTGCGCCGCTTTCTGCGCCGTGCGAGCCATTTCTGCCAGTTGCTGCGCCGCTTTCTGCGCCGCTTTGGACCGGCCCCTCCGCCGCCAGCCCGGCCGCGTCGCGGAAGTGTGCGTCGCGAACCTGTAGGTAGTGCTGGGCCGCGATCGTCGGCGAGTGGCCAAGCCACTTGGCGCAGACATGGGCCGGGTACTTCTGGACCCAATCGGTTTCGCATGATGCCCGGAGATTCTGGAACAGCCGCGGCCACGGTTCCGCCCCGGCCCTCACGATGATCTTCTCCGCCGTGGTCCGCAGGTTCGCCCCGACCCTCGCGGCCATCGGCACCACCAGCGATTCCCCGTCGTCGGCCTCGTCGAAAGCATCCGCGAGTACCTCCCGTAGTCGCGGCACCATCGGCACGAGCCGGACCGCGTGCCCGCCGCCGTGGTGTTCCGTCTTCGGACTGCGGACCGTGAGCCGGCCATTCTCCCAATCGACGTCGCCCCAGGTCAGCCCGCCGACCTCACTCGGGCAGCGCAACCCGGCCAGCCGGCAGACGGCGAACAGCGATCGCCATTCGGCCCCCGGGCAAGCCGACAAGACCGCCTCCAGGGTTTCGGGGCCGACATATGCCGCCCGAGCCGGATTGGCCTGGGAGCCGGCCCGCAGGGCCGCGAATGGGTTCTTCGTCAGCCAGCCCCACGAGACGGCCTTCCCGAAGACTTGCTTGGCGATATGCACACGCTTGGCGATCGTGGCCGGGGCGAGCCGGTTGTCGGCGGTCGTTCGGGCCTTCTTCCGTTTCCCTTCCCCCTGCCGGGCCGCGGCGATCGCCACCCGCCATTCGTCCGCGCTGCCAGGCTCGATCTCCGTGATCGGCTTCCCTGGCCCGTAGAAGGCGATCAGCGAATCGACTGCCTGAGCGTAGGTTGCCGCTGTCCCCGGCTTCACCGCCGCCCGGGCCTTGAATGCGGCGCAGAGTTGATCGAGCGTCACAACCTCCGGGGCGACGTCTTCCGCCCTCCGGGCCACGAGCCCCACCCGCACAAGCCGCCGGTAGAGCGGCGCCGGCACGCTCGCCAGCCAGGCGGCCAGATCAGGGGATTCCGACGTCCCCGCGATCCTGCACGCCATGATCTCCTCCACCCGGCGGAGTACGGTCTCGGCCGTCTTCACCGGCACGCGGCCAAGCCGAACCGCCCGCCGGGCGCCGTCGGGGCCGATGAACTGAATCCGCCGCGTGCCGTTGGCGTCTTTCGACAAACTGGCCATTCGTGGGGCCTCCAGGGTATGCCGGGAACCTACCTCAATCGTCGGATCGTCACCGCTGCGACAGTGACGGAACTTCGTTTTCTTCGGGAATGGCGAACTTCCGTCGCAGCCGACGGGCTATTTCAGCCTCACCGCATCCGCCGGCCGGCCGCCCGTCGGGGCCGCCGACCATTCGGCCGCGCCTGATCTCGCGAGCCGTTGGAGCGCCGCCTCAGCCTGGCCGGGGCCGCGGTACTGGGCCAGCCCCCGCGCGACGTCGCGCGGTGTGGCCACGCCCCCGCGGGCGGCGATCCACCGGCGGAGCGCCCGGTCGTCGGCCTCGATGCCGCCGAGCTGCATCCCCCGGTACACCCGCCGCCACTCCCGGGCCGCCCACCGGGCCAGCCCGATGCCGCGCTCGATCGAATCGGCGTCGATCCGGTTGTCGAGTGTCGGCTCGCCCCCGGCCTGGCGGATCATGTGGCAGACGAGCGCCAGCCTGGCGGCCCACGAGCGGGCCTTGCCGATCATCGCCGCTTCGGCCCCGCTGGCGGTGAACTGCTCCGCCGCGTTCTCCTGCCACCACTCTTTCCAGACCTCCAGGGCATCCGGCACCAGATCGAGTACGGCCGCCCCGCCGTCGGGGCCGGGAGCGATCGCGAACAGCATGTCGAACATACTCGCCATGTCGGCCGCGGTGCTGAATCCGGCGCCGCCCGTCGGCATCGTCATCATGCGGCGCGGCGGGGCCGCCATGATGAACCGCGGCACGAGCCCGTTCTCAAAATGCCGGGAGCCGGCCACCCGGGCGAGTACACCCGGTTGAATCCCGCCGGCGATCGAAACGTGCGCGGCCTCGACGTAGACCGTGCCGGTCTGCTTCCGGTCTACGGTCACCGGCCCGGCGTTGTAGATCGTCAGCCACCGCGCGGCCTCTGCCCCACCCTGCCCCCCGGAGCGGTACTGATCGAAACCGCCAATCCATCCCGACAACTCATCGCGATCGAGGAGTACGCCCCGCGGGTTGTCCGCGAGGATCGGCGCCACACTCTCGATCGTCAGGTCATCGACGGCGAACCGCTCGGGCCGGGGGCGGTCGCCGGCAGGCGCGGCCGACCTCGATCTCCGGTCGGCCTGGCCCTCCCGCTCCCATTCGGCCAGCGCGGCCCGATGCTCGGTGAATGCCGCCCGCTGCCGCTCCCGGGTAAACCGCAGAGCAGCATCCGCGGCGGGCGTCTTCATGCTGCCGCTCTCCGCCACGGCAATCGCCCACACGATCGCGGGCTCCTGCCAGCCTGGCCACAACTCGATCCGCCGGCGGTTGCCCACCGCGGCCGCCACGGCGGCCAGCATCGGCAGCGCGATGAACGTGGCGTCACAACCCAACCCGGCCGCGGTTTCCGCCACGAACGTACCCACGGGATCGGGCAGGAGCGCGACCGGGAACGGTTCCCATTCCAGCAGATCGGCCGGCGAGTCTGCGGCCGCCACCGCCACCGCCACCGCCGCGGCCTCAATCGGGGCCGGTTCGACGTCTGCCACAAGCCGCTCGATCGTCGCCCGAAGGTCTGCGGGCTCGGTAGCGTCGTGAGCCTCAATCCAGTCGAACGCATCCCCGCCGGCCGGCATGGCAGGCCATGCGTCCACCAGCCGCACCACGCGAACGCTCGCGGCCCCGGCCGCGGTTGCAAGCCGCACTACATCGGCGGCGTACCGCTCGCCGGGGTCGTCGCGATCCGGGAGTACCACAACGTCGCGGCCGGCCAGCGGTGACCAGTCGGTGCCACTGGCGGCCTGGGCCCCGTGGGCGGATGTGGTACATGTCAGATCCAGTGACCGCACCGCATCGGCGGCCTTCTCCCCCTCCGTGACGTAGACCATGCCCGCGGCCTGGAGAACGGCTGGCAGACCGTAGACCGGTCGCGGCGTGACCATGCCAGCCGCGGCCCACGCGCCGTCAGCTTGCCGGGCGACCGGGCGAACGTCCTTGCCGCCGCCAGGCCGAGCCCACCGTGCCACGACCCCTACGACCTCACCCGCAACGTCGTGGTAGTGCCACACCCGCGCCGGCGGCCCACGGCGGCCCGCGATCGAGCTGACCGCCTGTTCCCATGTGGAAAACGTGGTCGCGGTTTTCGTGGCGGCCGGTTGCCGGCGACCGACGGGGCCAGGCTCCGCGAACGTGTCGCGAGGGTCGATCCCCAGCGCGGCCACGATCGAATCGAACGGACATCCGGCGTGACATGTCAGCAGGACGCGCCCGTCGTCCCCCGTGCCGATCGATAGGGATGCGTTGCGGTCCTCGTGGGCCGGGCACCTGCACGACCAGCCCTTTCGGGTTTGCTTGGGGTCATGCCCGGCGGCCTGGAGCCGTGCGAGTACGAGCATGGTAGGGGTGGTCATGCGGCACCTCCTTCCTGGCCGGCATCGTCGGGCCGCTTCACGGGCGGGTTGGCGGCGAGCCGATCGAGCCACGCGAGGATTGCCGCCGTCGGGTAGACCACGGAGCGGCCGATCCTCGCGTGCGGCACCTCACCGCGCTTCGTCAGGCTCCAGAGCGTGCGAGGGGAAACACCGATCGCTTTGGCGGCCACCACCGGCTTCATCGCGAGGGGGAGCGGGGGAAGATCATGCCCGGGACGGATCGGCCATTGGGGCGACCGTGCGGGCTCGTGGTATGCTTCGGTCATCGACGAATCCTTTCTTCGCGGGAGGGATTGGGAGATTCGCGGCCGCGGGGATTGCGCCCCCGCGGCCGTCTTCGTTTTCACTGGCGGCGCCGCGGCCCCTTCGGCGGCGCGGCCGGCTTCACCACCCGCCACGAGCGCGCCGCGCCTGGCTCGCGAGTCATCGCCCCCTTGGCCTGGGCGGTGCGGGCGAGTTGCCCGACCCGGGAGAAGCAAACTCCCATCGCGGTCGCGGCCTCCCGGAGTGTCGGCGGAAAGCCGCGCTCGCGGGTGAGCCGTTCCACGGTTTCAACCAATTGCTGTTGCCGCTTGGACAGCAGCGGAACCTTCGTCGTCTGCATGGCACAATTCCTTGTCGTGAACGTGCCCGTGTGGAGCATCCACACAGGTCACCTCCGCAAAAGAGCAGCCCCGCCCCCTCCCGGGAAAGTTTGCGTCGCGATTTTTTTTGGCCAGGCCAGGGGAGCGTCGGAAGCCCGTGATTTCCGGCCTCGATCACCAGCCGGCGCGGCCTGGCCGGGGGCCGGGGGCCGGGAGGTCGATTCCCCATCGATCGTCGCCCCAGGCTCGGCGCAGCCCGGCGGCCACGACGGCGATCTCCTCGGGGGAAGGGTCGGCTTGTCGTCGGGGGCCGCCGCCGCGACCGCGGCCGACCTTCGCGTCGGCCAGTTGATCGCCAAAGCGAGTGAGGAGCCGCCGGTAGGTCACCCCGATCGCCTGGGCAACGTCGCGGTGCCCGGCCCCGGCGGCGAGCATCCGCCGGGCCGCCTGCTCCTGCTCAGGGGACAGGAGTTGTTTTTCGGTGCGACCGTGGGAGGCCTTCACCGATAGACCTCGGCAGCGCGGTGCGACGCGGCGACCGTCGCGGCAATCTGCCGGTTCCGCTCGTCGTCGGTGCCTGGGCGGTCGCGGAACAACCTCGCGACGGCCCCGCGGTATGCGGCTCGGGGCACCAGCGCGACATGGATCAGCATCCCCTTGGCGACGAGCGACGCGCCGTTGGCGTCGATCCGCTTCGTCGGAAGAAACTTCGCGGAGCATCCGTGCCCGGCCTCGATCAGCCGCAGGGCCTCGACATGATCCGGCCGCGCCAGGTCCGGCAACCATTCGACCGCGAGACCGGCATCCGTCTCGATCGCCCGCAGGCGCGGCCCGGCGAGTTGCAGGAGCGGCCCCTCGCGGTGCCCGTGGCCGATCCGCAGGAGCCAGCCCGATGACCGATTCAGTTCGTCCACGGACCCGAAGCATCCTCGCACGAGCCGCTCGGGCCTCATGAGGCCCGTGGTCCAGGCTGGAGCCTCCCCGCCGGCCACGATGAGGATCGCCCGCGTGCAGGTCCGGGGCGGCGCCTCGAAGGGCCAGAGCCCCCCGCGCGGCGGCGTGCCCTTGGGCGCGATCCGCGACCGCGGGTCGATCCACACCCCCGGCCTGGCCGGCGGGGGCGCCGCCGCGACGGGGGCCGCCCCTGTCGCGATTTCGCGGAGCCCCTGCCGGCGACGGTTTCGGTTGATCGCGGCCAGCGTCCGGGGCGGCAGCGCGGCGAGCCGCTCCTCGGTTCCGGTGCGGCCGGGCATGGCATGTTCGATGATCACGATACCCCCTCCGCGAACAGGCGGTCAGCGCCGCGCCGCAGGTTGTGAAGCCTGTTTTTCCAGAACTGGGTGCTGCCCCCGTCGCCCCATGTCTGGTAGAGCGCCTTAAGCCGCTCCACTTCGGCCTGGGCGGCGGCCACCGCATCGGCGAGCCCCTCGGCCGATCCGCCGAAGGGCGCGAGCGCCGCCGCGGCAGTTTCCTGGCACAGTTCGATGTTCTTCTCAGCCTGCGACATTTCCGTGAGCGTCGCGGCATCGGCCTCCAGGGCCGCGGCGGGCTCTGCCAAGCCGAGGATCGCGCCAGCCTCCAGAATGTCGCGAGGGGCCGGCCAGTCCCCGCCGGCGGCGATCGCGGCGGCCCACGCGCGCCATCGGCCGCGGGCCTCGCGGATCATCCGCGCGTGAGCCTTTTTGAACGGATTCGGGGAAGGCGTTTTGGCGGTCGCGGTCGGCATGGATCGGCTCCTGGGGGTGAGTTGGCAGGATTGCCGATCGAGCCTCCGAATCAATTCTGCTCAGGCGTGTAACTCCCCCCTTATGAAAAGCGCCGGGCGCACGCGCAGAGCGGCCGTGGGGTCATGGACCAAGTTTTGAAATTCAAAATCGAAGCCACCTGGGGGGGGCCGTCGGCCCCTGCCCGCCGGGGCGGGACACTGGCCGATCCGGCCACGGGCGGCGCCGGCCGCGGCGACGGAAGTGCGCCGATCGCGGGCGAAACGAACTTCCGTCACTGTCGCCGGTGAGCGGCGGCGCCGGGGCGGCCCCCGACGGCGGCGATGATCTCCACCACCGCGAGCCGCTGATCGGCCGGCAGCGACGGCCACGCCTCCACCACCATCGCGAGGAGCGGATCGGCCCCCGGCCAGGCCGGAAGTGCGCCGGATTCTGCGCCGCCCGGTTCCTCGATCGTCGTTTTTCCCGGGGAAGACTGGGGCAGTTCGGACCCTGTGCTGCCCACTACCCTTCCGCGGAGAGCCTCGGGAATCGAGCGTTCCCGGGGCTTTCGACATTTTTTGGGTTTCGCAGGTGAGTCCTTCTGACGACCAAAAATGAGTCCTGACGCCAGATGAGGAGTCAGGAAATGAGTCCCGAACCAGCAAAGAGTCCTACCGGCTTCAGCGAAGATACTCGCGAAGCTGTTCCGGCGTGTAGGCGGGCGGTTGTTGACGGCGGTTGAAAACGGCGGCGCGGGGCGGTCGAAAATGGGGCGATGGATGGTGTCTGATCTCCCTGAGTCCGTGGGGGTGTCGCGGTTGGTCCGATCCCCTTGTCAGTCCGACCGTCGTCGTCGCCGCTTGGCGTCCTGCAGACGGTAGCTCTCGCCCTTCGTCTCCAGAATGTGGCAGCGGTGCGTGAGCCTGTCCAGCGCTGCTCCCGTGAGCCGTTCGCTGCCGAGGACTTCGGTCCAGTTCTCGAAGGGCAGGTTCGTCGTCACGATGAGGCTGTTGCGTTCGTAAGCCGTGGCGATGACGTCGAAGAGGAGCTCAGCTCCAGTCTTGCTCGAGGAGAACGTCTCAGAAGCCCTCACCGTCCTTCGGGTGCCAGCCGCCCACCGGCGGCGGCTCCGAACGACCAACGGGCTCGAGCGACTCAAACAGGAGATCAAGCGACGGACACGGGTCGCAACGCTCTTCCAGAACGAGGCCTCGCTCCTGCGACTTGCCGCTGCCGTACTCTCAGAAATCAGTGACGATTGGGAAACCGAACGTGCCTACCTGACCATGGAAGCCAGATGACCCACCTGTGAAAACCCGGATTTACAGAAGGGGTGTTGCTTTATCGGCCGGGAGAGGGCATGTGCGGTCGGCTGATGGCGAGCGCTGAACACGGTAGAGAATATGCCCGGGTTTTGGCGGAGATTGAGGGCCGGGCGTCAGTCGCGGGCTGCTGCCGCAGCCTGAGCGAGTGGCGACGAACCCATGCAGGCTTTGCAGCGGTCGTTACGACACCGTAAAATCCATCCCATGGACGCCACTTTCGCCAATCGCATCACCATTGAGCCGGGAAAACGCAGCGGGAAGCCGTGCATTCGTGGCCTTCGGATCACGGTGTCCGATGTGCTGGAATATCTCGCGTCCGGAATGACAGAAGCCGAGATTCTGGCCGACTTCCCGGAATTGACGATTGAGGACATCCGCGGCTGCTTGGCCTTCGCGGCAGAGCGGGAGCGGCGCCTTCTCGGGTCGGTCGCGTGAAGGTCCTTCTCGACCAGAACCTTTCGTTCCGGCTTGTCGAGTTGTTCCTGTCGCGTTTTTCGGGCAGTCGTCATGTGCGTGATTTCGGGCTCACGGGCGACGATGACGAGCGCATTTGGGCTCTCGCGAAAACCGAGGGATTCGTCATCGTCACAAAAGACAATGACTTTCTGGCTCGGGCTCTGGTCCGAGGGCATCCGCCGCAAGTCATTCAGGTATGCCTTGGCAATGCGTCGACCCAGCAAATAGCCGACCTGCTTGCGGCTCGGATGGATGACATCGATCGCTTCGTTGCAGAGAGCACAGAGTCGGTTTTCATGCTGCGGCCATTGTGAACGCAATGGGTCCGATGACAGCGTAGAACCCCGTCAAGCCTGCCCATGCCCAACAACACCCCGCAGACCGGCACGGCCCAAGCAGCCCTCGGCCAGCACCAGTTGAGATAGAAATGTCCCCGGCTCGTCACCGTTTCGCCACCAGCCAGTCTTTCTCGGCCCGGCGCAGCCCCTTGATGGCCGCCTCCCGCTTCAGGGCCGCCGATTTCGACCGCTGGGGATCGGAATAGGCCAGCCGCACGGGAAGCCGGCTGCGGGTGTACTTCGAGGCCTTGCCGGCAGCGTCCAGTCAGGGGGCGACGAGCGCGGCGGGCAGCGCGATCGTGGCGTTCGACCGGAGCGCGGTGATGGCCGCCGGCGCCGCCTTTTCCAGTGCCGTCAGAACGACCGGGCCGGAGGCCTTGGCGAGCGATTGGGCGGCCGCGTCGGAGATCTCGCGGAGGCCGGAGAGGTCGATCTTGCCCTTGTGGGTGGCGAGCGCGGCAGCCACGTCGTCGGGAATCGTGGCCAGTTTCTTGAACACGAGGTCGCCGGGCTGCGCGGCGTACTTGGCGGCGAGGGGAGCGCTCGTCAGCACCGTCAGGCCCGGCAGCGGGTTGAGATTCTCCTTGCACTCGGCAATCGCCGCGGCGACTTCGGGCGTGATCTCGTAAACGCCGTTGAGCGTGCTGTGCGGGCCGTTTCCGTAGCGGCGCAGGGCCGCGACGGCGAGCGCCGGCGACGAGAGTTTCTTCAGCCCGTTGAGGTCCACCATCCGGCACGGACCCGTCTGCATCTGCCCGGCGAGGGCCGCAGCCGTCTCGTCGCTGAGCTCGGGGCCAAAAAGGCGGATGTCGAAGATGCCCGAGCCCTTCGCCAGCGAGGCGGCGGCCGCGGGCGACAGGGTCTTCAGGCCAAACAGCCGGATGTTGGCGAACGGCCCCGCCCAGGCGGCCGCCGCCTCGTCGCTGATCGCCTCCAGGCGGTTCGCGGAGATGTGCCCGCGGCCGGCCATGATCGCGGCGGCGACGTCGGCGGGCAGTTCGGTGAGATTGATGTCGAGCATGACGCGGTCCTTGAACTTCACCCGATTGGATGGGGGGCAGAGCGCCGCGGCGATTGCCGGCGTCAGCCGAACGACCCCGATGGACAACGACTCCTCGCGGCCGAGTCGCTCGGCGAGCGGCAGCGATGTCAGGGTCTGGAGGGATCCGAGCGTCAGCGAGCCACCGTGCTTGGCCAGGGCGGCTGCGGCCGCATCGGACAGATCGGTGACCCCGAGCTGGAGTTTTCCCGAATGCGTCGCCAACGCCTCCGCCACGTCGGGCGTGAGATCCTTGACCGCCGGCAGGGAAAGATTGTGCTTGTGGGCCGCCAGCGCCTGGGCAACGGCGGGCGTCAACTGGGCAAGTTTCGGCAGGTCGAGATCGCCGGCCCGCGTGGCGAGGGCGGCGGCAGCCTCCGGTGTGAGCGCGGCGAGCGACTCGAGACGCAGGTCCCCCTTGAAGCCGGCGAGCACGGCGGCCACGTCCGCCGATGTCAGTTCGGTGACCGCCAGACGCAGCGCCCCCTTGCGCTGCGCGAGGGCCGTGGCCTGCTCGACGGTGAGGGTCTTGGCACGCGTGGGGTCATCGCTGGCCCGGCTGCTCAGACCGTCGATGCCGACGCTCAGCAGCACCGCGAGGACAAGGGGTCGGCCGAACGATGGAGTCATGGAGGACGCTGCCTGCGCGGGGGTTCGATCTGGAGACCGGTTTCGATCACCCTGATTAGCATACGGAGCCGCGTGATTCGCCGGCAAGAAGTGCCGACAGGGCGTTGCGGCGTGGATCCACCGGCCGTGGGCTCGGTTTCTCGCGTGCGGTCCGCCGCGGCGATGGCTACACTCCAGACCGCTCGGCCTGATCTCACCCCGGGGGCGGAATGCCGGTCTCCTGCAGGAACGAGGACGCCATGAACCGCATCCAGGCATTTCGCGCCGCAGGCCCGGCAGCCGGGACGATGCTCGTGCTCATCGGCGTGTGTCTCGGCGGCAGTGTCCGCGCCGACGAGACTGCTCCGCTGCGGGAGCTGACGGTCGAGACCGCCCGCGGGCTCGTCGGAAAATCCCAGCCGCTCGATCTCGACGGCGTCACCTCCCTCGCCGCGGACGTCGCCGCGGTGCTCGCCGCACACCCCGGCACCCTCAGGCTGAATGGCCTGCGGTCGCTGCCTGACGACGTCGCTGTCGCGTTCGCCGCCCGGAACGGTGAACTCCACCTCGATGGCGTGACTGCGGTCTCGCCCGCAGCCGCAGCGGCGCTCGGTCGGCACCGCGGCCGGCTCCTGCTTCGCGGGCTGCAGACGCTCGCACCTGCCGACGAGGCGGAACTCGCCCGCCACGACGGCCCGCTCTGGATTCGCGACCTGACGACGGTCACGACGCCGCGAATCGCGCAGGACATCCTCGTGCGCACCGACGGCGCACTCGATCATGTGACCCTGCTCTCGGTCGAGGCGGCGCGGGTGTTGGCGCGTCATCAGGGGGTCGTGAGTCTCAACGGGCTGCCGGAGGTTTCCGCTGACGTGGCGACCGTGCTCTCGGGCTATGACGGGCCGCTCCAACTCAACGGGGTCGTGTCGCTGGGCGCCATGCAGGCGGCGGCCTTCGCGCGCCACCGTGGCGTATCCCTGTGCCTCGACGGCCTGCGCCGACTCGCTCCCGACGTGGCCCGCGGGCTGGCCGGCCATGCTGGCGGCCTGTCGCTCAACGGGCTGACCACGCTGTCCCCCGAGACGGCGGCCGCGCTGGCGACGCATCGGGGCCGCTACCTTTCGCTCGACGGCCTCGCCGACGTGACCGACGCCGTGGCGGACGTGCTCGTCGACTATCCCGGTGGACTGTCTTTCAACGGTGCGCGGCAGGTGTCGGACCGGGCGATCGCCGGCCTCGCCGGCCGGCCGCTGGGCTGGCTATCGCTCGACCGGTTGCCTACGATCTCGCTCCAGGCCGCGCAGGCGGTGGGCCGCAGTGGCCGGGAGATCCGCCTCCGGGGGCTCGGTCCACTGCCCGCCGAGACGGTGGCCGCTCTACGGGCGAATCCCGCGGTTCGCATCGGTTCGGGCCAGGGGCAGGACCGCTGATTTTCCCTCCCGGCTCGGCCGGCCGGAGCCGACCGGCCGTGGTCGGGGCGCGGTCCGAGGCCCCGTCGGCCCGGGCCCGGTGTTGTGACGCCGGGCCGCGGATGCTACAAATATGTCGGTTCGACAGACCGCGTCAGCACTCCAGTCCGTTCGGGAACTGTGGCTCTTGTGCAACCGGCGATGGTCGTTCAGTCGAGTGTGTTTTCGATCCAGTTCCCGACCCCCCGAGGTTTGATTTGCCATGTCCCGGAAGATTTACGTGGGGAACCTCCCCTGGTCCACCACGTCGCAGGATCTTGAAGCGATGTTTGCCCCGCACGGTCCCGTGCGCAGCGCCGAAGTGATTTCCGATCGCGAGACCGGACGTTCACGCGGTTTCGGTTTCGTCGAGATGGATACGGATGAGGGTCTGCAGGCGGCGATCTCGGCCCTCAACGGGCACGAGATCAACGGTCGGCCGTTGACCGTCAACGAGGCGCGCGAGCGGACGCCCCGTTCGGGTGGCGGCGGCGGCGGCGGTGGTGGCCGTGGCTACGGCGGTGGCGGTGGCGGTGGCTACGGCGGTGGCGGTGGCGGTGGCGGCCGCGGCGGCTACGGCGGTGGCGGTGGCGGTGGCCGTGGTGGCTACGGCGGCGGTGGCGATCGTTACTGATCGTCCCGTCCCTCCCCCTTGTTGTGCACATGACCTCGCGGGAGCCGGCATGGTGAGCCGGCCGGCTCCCCGAGGCAGTTTGAAGAGCCACTCCAGGCCAGTCGCGGAAGCACTGTCCTTCGGTTCAACCTTCGATTCATTCACGTTCCGTTCCAGTCAGACCTCCGCACGAGCAGAAACCCCACGCAGATGAGCATCGCCGGTCCCAAGTCGAAGTTCGCCAAGACAGCACGCAAGAAGGCCAAGCCCCGCGCCAAGGTGAAGCGGCGCGATCCGATCTTCATCGACGGCGCCCGGCCGCGGCCGATGTACGTCGACTACAAGGACCTGGAACTCCTCGGCAAACTTGTCAACCGCCAGGCCAAGATCATCGGCCGGCGCAAGAGCGGGTGCACCGCGGCCAGCCAGCATGCCGTGACCCGCGCGATCAAGCGGGCCCGGTTCATGGCTCTCCTTCCCTACGTCGGCGAGTGATGGCGCGGCGACCGGCCGCGTCGCTTCGGCCCCACGGAGCCCCCGATGGCCGCCCTGCTCACCAGTCGCCGCGTCGAGTTCCGTGATACCGACGCGGCGGGGATCGTCCACTTCTCCGCTTTCTTCTTTTGGATGGAGTCGGTCGAGCACGAGCTCCTGCGGCGGGCGGGCCTGCACGTGATCGAACGCGCTGCCGACGGCGTCGAGGTCAGCTGGCCGCGGGTCTCCGCGGCCTGCGACTACGTGGCGGCAATCCGCTTCGGCGACGAGGTCGACGTGGCCGTGGCGGTCGAGGCGATCGGTCGCTCGAGCGTCACGTACGGGTTCACGTTTTCCCATGCCGGTGCGACCGTGGCCCGCGGTCGGGTGGTGGCGGTCCACTGCCGGATGCACCGGGGGCGAAAGCCGGAGCCGGTCGCGGTGCCCGCCGACGTGGCCGAACGGCTCCGGGCGTTCGCGGCCGAGGGCTGAAAGCGGGGCGGGCGTGCTCGAGGTGGACCGGATCTCCAAGTCGTATCCGACGGCCGGCGGCACGGTCGCCGTGCTCGCCGACGTGTCGTTCGTGCTCGAGTCCGCCGGCCGCATGGTCATCATGGGCCCGAGCGGCTCGGGCAAGAGCACGCTGCTGGCGATCCTCGGGGCGCTCGAGCCGCCGACGGCGGGCCGCGTCCTGCTCGACGGCATCGATCCCAACAAGGTCGACGCTCCCGCGCGGGCCAAATTTCGCAACCGGCGGATCGGCTTCGTGTTCCAGGAGCACCACCTGCTCGCCGGCTGCACCGCGCTCGACAACGTGATCCTGCCGGCGCTCGCCGGCGGCCGGGCGCAGGCCGACGTCGTCGCCCGCGCCGAGCGGCTCCTCGATCGCGTCGGGCTCGCCAACCGGCGCGACCACATGCCCGCCGCGCTCTCCGGCGGGGAACGGCAGCGGGTCGCGCTGGCCCGATCGCTGCTCCTCGCGCCGCGGCTCGTCCTCGCCGACGAGCCGACGGGCCAGCTCGACGGCCGAACCGCCGCCGAAGTCACCGATCTGCTCGTGTCGCTCGTCGATGAGGCGGGGGGCATGCTGATCGTCGTCACGCACGCCGATGCGGTGGCCGCCCGCGTCGGCGGCATCCGCCGGCTCGTCGCCGGGCGACTCGAGCCATGACCGGGGCCGCCGACGCGTTTCCGCCGCGGCCGCCGGTCCGCTCGCTCGGCGGCCTGATCGGGCGGCTCAGCCTGTCGTGGTGGCCCCGGCTCGCCGCCGTCGCCGCCGCGGCGGCCGTCGTCGCCGCGGCGATCGCCGGCAGCCTCGGCGTCGGCGCCGCGATGCAGCGCGGCCTGCGCGACCTCGCGCTGGCGCGGCTGGGAGCGATCGACGCCGTAGTGATCGGCGCCGAGCCGTTCGGTGCGGGCATCGCCGCGGCCGTGCAGGCGGCCGGCGCTGCGGATGGCGGACGGCAGGGCATCGTGCCCGCGGTCGTCCTCGAGGTCGCCGTCGAGCACGATGCCGGGGGCCGGCGCCAGACCTCGCGGGCAACGCTCCTGGCCTGCGACGACCCGGCCGGTCTCGGCTTCACCCCCGCGCCGCCGCCGCTGGCAGCAGGGGGCGTGTTTCTCAACGCGCCTTTGGCACGGGGGCTCGGCGCCGACGAGGGGGCCGCAATCGTGCTCCGCGTGCCCCGGCCGTCGGTCGTTCCGGCCGACAGCCCGCTCGGCCGGAGGACTGCCGAGGCCAGCGGCCGGCGGCTCGCCGTCACCGCCATCCTGCCCGACGCGGGGCTGGGCCGGTTCTCCCTGCGGCCGACCCAGGTGACCGGGCCGCTGGTCGTGACGTCGCTTGGCGTCGCCCGCGATCTGCTCGGGAGCGCCGACGCGACGAACGTGGTGTGTGCCGTCGGCGCGGGTCGTGGGGCGCCGGTCGAGTCGCTGCGCCGGCAGCTCCGTCCCACGCTCGCCGACTACGGGCTCGCGCTCGAGCCGGCGGGCCGCGCGGGCTGCCCACGGCTCACGAGCCGGCGGCTGATCCTGCCCGCGGCCGTCGACCGGGCCGCCGGCGCCGTCCTCGCGCCGCGCGGCGGCCGGCCGTCGCTCGTGTTTCTCGTCAACGCGATCGAACCCGGCGCGGCCGCCGGCGCGGATCGCGCGGCGCGGCCGGCCTCGATCCCCTACTCGACCGTGGTGGGCATCGACACCACGACCCTGCCGGTCGGTCCGCTCGTCGACGCCTCCGGCCGGCCCCTCGCCCTGCCCGGCGCCGACGAGATCGTGATCGACCGCTGGATGGCCGACGACCTCGCCGCCCAGGGGCGGCCGGTGGCGATCGGCGACGCGCTCGAACTGCGGTTCTTCGCCGCCGAGACGCTCCACGGCCGCGTCCTGGAGCAATCGGCGCGGCTGCGGATCGCCGGCATCGCGGCGATGGAGGGGGCCGCCCTGGCCCGCGAGTTCGTTCCCGAGGTCGAGGGCATCACTGACGAGAAGTCGATCGCCGACTGGGATCCCCCCTTTCCCTTCGACGCCGCCAGGGTGCGCACGACGCCGCCGCACGACGAGGATGACCGTTACTGGAAGGAGCATGGTGCCGCGCCCAAGGCCTTCGTGTCGCTGCCGACCGCCCGCCGGCTGGCCGGGAGCCGGTTCGGCGCGACCACGGCCTGGCATCTGCCCCCCCTCGAGCGCGAGGAACTCGACGTCGTGCGCGACCGTCTCGCCGCCGCCATCGCCCCCGAGAGCCTCGGCATCCGCGTCGTGCCGCTGCGGGCCGAAGCGATCGCGGCCGCACGTGGCTCCACACCCTTCGGCGGCCTGTTTCTCGCCCTCTCGAGCTTCGTCGTCGGCGCGGGGTTGATCCTCGAATGGCTCCTGTTTCGGCTCCTCGTCGCCGCGCGGCGACGCGAGGTCGGCATCCTCGCCGCGATCGGCTGGCCGCCCCGACGGCTCGCCCTGCTCCTTGGCGGCGTCGCCGCCAGCGCGGCCGCGGTCGGCGCCCTCGTCGGCACGGCGCTGGGGCCGCTCTGGACGCGGCTCCTGGTGGCGGGTCTGTCGCGCGGCTGGGAGGCGGACGTCGCGGCCGGCTCCGCGGCGGTGTTTCAGGGCCCCGCTCCGCCGCTCTCCGCCGTCTGGCCCGGTGGTGTGATCGCGTTTCTCGTGTCGCTCGCCGCGGTGCTGTGGGCGGTCCGCCGCCTGGCTGGAAGTCCCCCGCTCGTCCTCCTCGGCGGCGCGACCGAGACGATCGGCGGCGGCCGGGGGCAGGCCGGCTGGTCCGTGGTCTGGGCCACGCTGGCGGCGGTGGCGGCCGCGGTCGTGGCCCTGCTCGGGCGCCGGGCCGGAGGCCAGGCCGCCGTCGGCTGGTTCTTCGGCGCGGGCGGGCTCGCGCTCGTCGCCGCGCTCGGGTTCGTGCGGTCATGGCTGTTTGGCGGCCTGCGCGGCGGGCCGCTGCGGTCGCTGGCCGGGCTCGTCGGCCGCGGGCTCGCCCATGCCCCGGCCCGCAGTTTCGCCGTCGCCACGATCGTCGCGGTGGCGGAGTTCCTCGTCGTCGCCGTGTCGTCGTTCGCGCTCCGGCCGCCGGCCGATCCGACGGACCGTGCGTCGCCCACCGGGGGCTGGTCGTTCGTCGTCGGCTTCGGCACGCCCACCGCGGTCGATCCGGCCGCCGCCGAGAACCGGGGCGGGCTAGGCATGACCGAGGCCGAGGAGCGGGCCGTGGCCGGCTGCACGATCGCGCGGCTGCGCCGTCGCGACGGCGATGCGGCCGACTGCACGAGCCTGTATGCGGCCGCCCGGCCGCCGGTTGTCGGGGTCGGCCCGGACTTCATCGCCCGGGGCGGATTCTCATTCGCGGATCGCGGCCGCGCGGCGACGCGCCCGACCGGACCCGACATGGAGACGGACAATCCCTGGACGTTGCTCGAACGTGCGGACGGTACGGCCGGCCCGGTGCCTGCGATCCTCGATCAGGCCACCGCGCAGTGGGCGCTCAAGTACGGCGGTGTGGGGGACCGGTTCACGCTCCCCGACGACGCGGGCGCACCCGTCGAGTTCGAGATCGTGGCCCTGCTCGAGCCAGGCATCCTCCAGGGCATGGTGCTCGTCGCCGACCGTGCCTTCACGCGCGTCTTCCCCGGCCGTTCCGGGTACGGCATGGCGCTGGTGGACGACGGCCCGCTGCCGCAGGCCGCGCGGACCGCGGCCCGCGCGGGCCTCGCCGCGGCCTGGGCCGACGCGGCGCCGGAGTTCAGCGGCGCCGTCGATCGGCTGCGCAGCCTGCAAGGAGTGCAGAACACGTTCCTCGCCGCCTTCCAGGCCCTGGGCACGCTCGGCCTGCTCTTGGGCACGGCGGGCGTGGCCGCGGTGCAGGTGCAGAATGCGCTGGAGCGGGCCGGTTCGCTCGCCCTGCTCCGGGCTCTCGGGTTCACGCTGCCGCAGGTGCGCCGGCTGCTCGTGGCCGAGACGCTCGTCGCCGTCGGCCTCGGGCTGGTCGCCGGCACCGGCGCCGCCTGCCTCGCCGTCTGGCCGGCGCTTGCGACCGGCACGGCCGACGTGCCGTTGGGCTGGATCGCGATCAGTGCCGGCCTGGCCATCCTTGCCAGCGCCGGCGCGGCCGTGGCCGCCGTGCGCCGGACGTCGATCCCGGAGCGGCCGCTCGCGGCATGACGCCGCCGCGCGGCTGCCGTGTCACGTCACGCCGTCACTTCGCCTCGTCGGGCTTGCCGGCGTTGGCAGCCGGCACCTGGGCGACGAGCTTGCCGATCTCGGACGCGGGCACGATGACGAGAGCCTGGCCCTGCGCCTTGGTGATCCGCACCGCGCCGATGCCGAGCAGGGTGCCATCGAGCGCGAAGGTCGGGCAGCTGCGGACCATGTTCGTCGTCAGGAAGCAGGCCCGCGGCCGCTCGATCACCGCCGACACCTGGCCCATCGTCAGCGCCGGCTCGTTGTTGAAGACGTCGTCGAGCCGCGTCACCGACACCGTCGGATCCGCCGCCGCGGCGCGGCTGCTGCTGGTCAGGTCGACCGGAGCGAACGTCACCCCCTTGACCTCCGGCGCATCGGCCTTCGGCCGCACGAATGCCAGGTCGGCATCGGCATCCTTGAAGACCATCGTCGCCGGGATCTCGGTGCCGTCGGCGAGGATGATCTCCAGTTCCTTGACGGTGGCGCTGGCCTCCATCTTCATCGGCCCGGCCGGTGTGTTCGTTTCGCGGCCGTCGAGCAGCCGCGCGGGATCGATGGCGCTCAGCGACAGGACGACGAGGCCTGTCTTGTCGATGACCGTGGCGTCTGAGCGGACCTTCTGCTCCCGTTCCGGTATCGACATCCCAGGCCGGTCGGCGGCGGTGAGGCGGAGCGTGGCCACGCCGGTCACCTTCACGATCGCGTCGCGGCTGTTCGCGAAGATGCGCCGGGCCTGCGCGGCGGCCGAGTCCTCGGCCCGGCCGCTGCGGGCGACGGGGCCAAGCGCGGCGGACAGTGCGGCGAGCAGCAGGATGGCCGACCGCGATGGGAAGACTGCAGAGGGCATGGCTGAGGCGCTCCTGATTGGGGGGAAGCCGTGATTGGGGAGAAGCCGAGTTCCGGCCGCGCAGCGGACTGGCACGGCGCCGACTCGAATCCTACCAGCGCGGCTCGACCTCGGCGAACGCCGAGTTGACGCCGCGCCGGATGAAGAACACGACCTGCCGCGGCTTTGTCTCGCGACAGGCCACGAGGATCGCCTCGACGTCGGCCGTCGTCTTCACGACCCTGCCGTCGATCGACTCGATGACGTCGCCCGTCGCCAGCCCGGCGAGCGCCGCCCAGCCGTTCGGCTGCACGGTGCTGATTCGCACCCCCGGGGCGTCGACCGGCATCCGTTCGGCGATCCGTTCGGTGAGCGGCATGTCGCGCACGGTGAACTCGAAGGCGTCGTCGCGAAACGTCTTCAGGTCGCCGCTGGCGGCCGGGCTGGCGACGAGCGTCGCGCTGAGCTGCAGGGGTGCGCTGCCGCGCAGGCCTTCGAAGGCGACCGTGCTGCCGACGGAATAGTCGCGGATCAGGCTGTCGAAGACGTCGGTGTCGGTCGGGGTGCCGGCCGGGATGACGCGGCCGTCGAGCTTGAGGAGCAGGTCGCCCACCGTGAGGCCGGCGGCGGCGGCCGGTGACTCGGGCACCACGTGCGTCACCCGGACCCCCTTGCGGGCCGTGACGCCGAGAGCCTCGGCGATCTCGCGGGTCAGGACCTGGGTCTGGGCGCCGAGCCAGGGCCGGCCGGGGGCGGGTACTCGCTCCTCGGCGCCGGTGCTGCCGACGCGGGCCACCGTCACGAGTTCGTCGGCGGAGCGCAGGAATGTCACGAGCGCCGGCACCGGTTCGCTCGCTCCGGACGCGATCGCCGCCGCCGCCGTTCGCAGGTCGGCGGCCCGTTTGATCGGCGTGTCGCCGAGTTTGACGATGATGTCACCCGGCCGCAGGGCCGGCTTCGCCTCCGAGGCTCCGCCGCCGTTCCGCACGCCGACCACGACGGCGCCGTCGGTCGTGGGCCGCTTGCGTTCCAGGGCGAGGAACCTGGTCACGTCCCGAACGGTGATCCCCAGCGGCTGCACCTCCACCTCCTTCGGCTGCGACGGCTCGCGGGCCTCCGTGGTGATCGTCCACTCGATCGGGGTGCCATTCCGCAGCCCCTTGACCGGCACGGCGCTGCCGACAGGCACGGTGAAGACGAGCCGGTTGAACGCCGGCACGTCCTCGGCGGATCGCGCGGCAGGGATGGCGGTGCCATTGAACGAGGTCACGATGTCGCCCGGCTTGAGGCCCGCCCGGTCCGCCGGGCCGCCCGGAATGACGGACCCGACGACGATCCCGGCGTCGGACAGCTGTGACTTGAGCAGCGGCTGCGTCCCGACTCCCACCCAACTGCGTGCGACGCGGCCCGTGGCAATGATCTCGGCGGTGACGGCCTTGGCGATCGTCGCCGGGATGGCGCCACCGAGGCTGCCCACCCCGATCTCGTTGACGCCGACGATCTCGCCGGCCAGGTTGACGAGCGGGCCGCCGCTGTTGCCCGGAAAGATGACGGCGTCGTGCCCGATCCAGCGGATCAGTTCGCCGACGCTCTCGCCGTCGATCTCCAGCCCGCCGCGCGGCATGACCATGGCGATGTTGGAGACGATCCCCTGCGTGACCGACTGGGAAAGGCCGGCCGGGCTGCCCATGGCGAGAACGACGTCCCCGACCCGAAGGGCGTCGGAGTCGCCGAACGTGGCGTGCGCGAGCGGTTTGGAAGGATCGCGGCGGGCGGCTGGATCGATCTTCAGGACGGTCAGGTCGGAGAGCGGGTCGGTGCCGACGAGGGTCGCGGGAAGTTCCTCGCGGTTGGTCATCCGCACGGTGATCCGGCTGCCGCGGCCGGCAACGTGATGGTTGGTGACGATGTAGCCGTCGGGGGAGACGATGGCGCCGGAACCGGTGCCGCGCGACTTCTGCATCCGGCCGCCGTCACCCGACTCCATGACGACGTCGATCCGCACGAGGGTCGGATAGACCAGTTCGACGGCCTTTTCGATCCGTTCCCGGGAGACGGCGGCGGGGGCCGCGGCAGGCCGCCCCGCGGGCGGCTCCTCGGCGACGGCGACGAGCGACCCGAAGAGCAGAAAGGCGCACCGCCCCAGTTTGGAGCCCGCGACGTGACGAAGTAGCATGAAGGCCTCCGGAAAAAGACGGGCCGGTGACGCCCGTCGATACCGGGAGTGTAGCCTGCGGCCGACGTTTCTCCCCACGGCTCGATCCCTCCCTTCCTCGCAGGAGCCATGCCATGTCCCCCCTCCGTCGAAGTGCCGGTCTGTTCACCTCGTCCGTCGTCCGGGTGATGGTGCTGGTGGTGGTGTGTGGGGCCGCGATCGCGGCCGACAAGCCCGTCCAGGATCCGTCCGTCGGCCCGGCCGCTCCGTCGATCTATCCGCAGGTCCATCTGCAGCAGCCATCGCGTGGCTACAGAACGGCGCCCCTCGCGGTTTCGGCAGCCGAGGCACGGGCCAGGGAGATGATCGAGGCGGCCCTGCAGAAGCGGTGTGAGGACGCCCTGGATTTCAGCGACATGCCGCTCCGCGACGTCGTCAGCAGCCTCGGTGAGACCTGGAATCTGCCGATCCGCATCGATCGAAAGTCCCTCGACGAGGCGGGAATCGATCCCGAGACGTCGATCACCAACGTGGCCGTGAAGGGAGAGACTCTTCGCGGCGTGCTGCAGGCTGTCCTCGACGACATCGACCTGACGTGGATCGTGGCGGGAGAACGGCTCGTGATCACGACGAAAGAGGTAGCCGGGGGCGCACTCATCACCCGGCTCTACCCCCTGCCCTTCGGGACGGCGAAGCAGCCGGTCGATTTCCAGCCAGTGATCGACGCGATCGTGAACACGATCGGCAGCCCCGCGGCCTGGGCAGACCAGGGAGGCGATGGCCAGATCCGGCCGGCCGAGGGGGGCGAGCCGATGCTCGTGGTCAGCCAGACGGAGGAGTTGCATGCGGAGGTCGAGGCGCTGCTCCGCGGCATGCACGACCGGGCCCTGGCGGAATTTCTCGACGACGCCGGCCAGCCGCGGCGGACGCCCGTCGTCAGGATTCATCGCTGTGCAGACAAGAAGACCCGCGACGAGCTCGTCGCCAGCCTCGCCGGCTTGTGCAATGCCGCGCTTGCGGCCGACGGCGACCCGGCGGCGAAGGTCACGGCGCTCGGGCAGCATATCGTGGTTCAGTCCTCCAAGGCCGACTTTCAGGCGCTGGCGGGGCAGGTCGTCGCCGCGACCGTGGGGGTGCGGCCGCTGCCGTCGTCTGGCCTCGGCGAGGCTGGTTTCTCCGGGCAGGGGAATGCGGGTTTCGGAATAAGAAATGTCGCCGTGCCGCAGCCGAACCCGCAGCCGGGGAACGCGAATGAGGCTGGCCAGGGAGCCGGCGCAGGCCCGGCGGCGGCCGGCGCAGGCCCGGCGGCGGCCGGCGCAGGCCCGGCGGCGGCCGGCGCAGGCCAGGCTCAGGCTCGGGCTCCCGCCCCTGCCGCGGCGCCCCCGGCACCGGCCCCGCCGATCTATCCGCAGGTGCATCTGCAGCACCCGTCGCGCGGCTACCGCGTCGCGTTGCTCGCCCGGTCGGAGGCGGAGGCTCGGGCTCGCAAGGCGATCGACGCGGCCCTGCGGAAGGGTCTCGACGACGTTCCGGAATTCAACGACAAGCCGCTCCGTGACGTCGTCAGAACGCTGGAGAATTTGTGGGGCTTGCCAATCCGCATCGATCACAAGTCGCTCGACGAGGCGGGGATCGATCCGGAGACGTCGATCACAGCGGTCGGCGCGAAGGAAGAGACCCTGCGGAGCGTGCTGCAGGCCGTGCTCGACGGCATCGACCTGACGTGGGTCGTGAGGGGGGAGCGGCTCGTGATCACGACGACGGAAAAGGCCGCCGAGATGCTCGCGACACGGCTCTATCCCCTTCCCTTGGGGACGGCCAACCCGCCGGTCGATTTTCAGTCGTTGATCGACACGATCACGAACACCGTCGGTGGCCCGAGCGTGTGGGCGGATCAGGGTGGCGACGGCCAGATTCGGCCGGCGGAAGGAGGTGAGCCGTTGCTCGTGATCCTGCAGACAGAAGCGATTCACGGCGAGATCGAGGCGCTGCTCCGCGGGATGCATGAACGGGCGTTGGCCGAATTCCTCGACGCCACAGGTCAGCCGCGCCGGACGCCCGTCGTCAGGATGTATCGCTGCACGGACAAGAACGTTCGCGACGAACTCGTCGCCAAACTCGCCGACCTCTGCAATGCCTCGCTGGCCGGTGACGGTGATCCCGCGGCCAAGGTCGGGGCGCTTGCCGAAAATCTCGTGGTCCAGTCGGCGACAGCCGATTTCCATGCGCTTGCCGCCCAGATCGTCGCTGCGACCGTGGGGGTGCAGCCCCGGCAGCCGCGGCCGACCGGCAATTTTTGCGGTGGCATGGGCGGCGGCTCGTTCGTCGGCACGCCGCATCCCGTCCCGCAGGAGGCCACCGAGGGCCAGGGCGGCATGGGAATGGGCAGCCACGCGCCGTAGGCCGGCGTTGCGGGAATCCGCTCCCGGCCGCTACCGTCTCGGCATGGAAACGCCGCGCCGGATCGCCGTGATTCTTCCGCGCTGGGTCGGCGACGTCTGCATGGCGACGCCGCTCTTGCGCGGCCTGCGCGGTCGGTTTGGAGACGCCCGGATCACGGGCGTGATGCGGCCCCTGTTCGCCGACCTGCTCGCCGGCACGCCCTGGCTCGACGACACGATTTTCTACGATCGCCACAGTCGCGACCCGGCCGTCGGCTTTCGGGCGGCGGCTCGGGCGCTCGGTCGCCTGCGCGTCGATCTGGCCGTCGTTCTTCCCGGCTCCCTCTCCTCCGCGGCCCTCGCCTGGGCAGGCGCTGCCCGGCGGCGGATCGGCTGCGGCGGCAACCTGCGCGGACTGCTCCTCACCGACGTCGTCCGCGAGCCGGCCTCCGGCACGCGGCTCACGCCGCCGCAGGCGTTCGCCCTGCTCGGCCAGGCCCTCGGCCTTCCGGACGAGTCGCTGGACCTCGAACTGGCGACGACTCCGGCTGACGAATCGCGGGCCGATGCCGTGCTGGCCGAACTCTTTCCACTGGCGGCGTCCCGGGCGGCCGGGCCGCTCGTGGTGGTCAACGACAACAGTTCCAACGGCACGGCCCGGGCCTGGGGGGCGGCGAACCATGCGGCACTCGCCCGCTGGCTCATTGCCGCGGTTCCCGGCTGCCGGGTTCTCGTGCACTGCGGCCCCGGCGACCGGGAGCAGGCCCGGGAGATCGTTGCCCGGGCCGGCCACGAGGCGGTTCGCGGGCTGGGTGACGTCGCCGAACTGCCGCTCGGCCTGTCGAAGGCGGTCTACCGCCGGGCCGCCCTCGCGATCACGTCCGACAGCGGGCCGCGGCACATCGCGGCCGCGTTCGGCGTGCCGACGGTGGCCCTGATCGGGCCGACCGACCCGCTGTCGGGCCGGTCGGCGCCGGGATCGTGCCGCGAGATCCGCCTCGACCTCCCCTGCGCCCCCTGCGCCGCGGCGGTCTGCCCGCTCGGTCACAACGACTGCATGCGGCTGATCGGCGTGGAGCAGGTCGGCGCGGCCGCCCTCGACGCCCTCGCCGCCGGCCGACGTATGATTGCCTGAATTCCACCGGAGCCTTTTCATGCTGCAGTTCATCGGGATGCTCGCCGCCATCGCCCTCACGGCCTGCTGCTGGGGCGCCTACGGGCCGGTCCTTCACTTCGGCCGCGACGCGATGCATTCGAGCCTCCGGCCGTTCGTCTGCGTGGGTGCGGCCTACTTCCTGATCGCGGTGCTGTTCCCGGCGGCGATCCTCGCCGTCTGGGGCGAGCGCGGCCAGTGGACGGTGAAGGGAACCGTCTGGAGCCTGCTGGCGGGAGCCGCCGGCGCGCTCGGCGCCCTCGGGGTGATCCTCGCCCTCGGCTTCGGCGGCCGGCCGATCTACGTGATGCCGCTCGTGTTCGGCGGGGCCCCGGTCGTGAACACGCTGCTGACCGCCTTCATGAACCGTGGCTTCTCCCAACTCAAGGCGCCGTTTCTGGCCGGCCTGCTCCTCGTCGTGACCGGCGCGGTGACGGTGCTCGTCTTCAAGCCGCAGGCGGCCGGGCACGGATCGCCGGCCACGGCCGCGCCGGCCGGCGCGGCGCACGCTTCCGGTCCGGCCGCCGGTGACACGGCGACCGACGAACCTGCCGCGGCCGTCCGGCCGGTCGAGAAAAAAGCCGAGCGGCTCGTCGAGGTGCTCCTCGCGACGCTCCTGGCGCTAGTCTGCTGGGGCGCCTACGGCCCGGTGCTGCACCGTGGCCAGGGGGCGATGGGGGGCAGCCGGCTGCGGCCGCTGTTGTGCATCGGCGCGGCCTACTTTTTGATCGCGGTGCTCGTGCCGCTGGCCCTGCTCGGGCCGATGGGAGATGCCGGAAGCTGGAACGTCGGCGGCACGCTCTGGAGTCTGGCGGCCGGCTCCCTCGGCGCCCTCGGCGCGCTCGGCACGATCCTCGCGTTCAATCTCGGCGGCAAGCCGTTCACGGTGATGCCGGTCGTGTTCGGCTGCGCGCCGGTGATCAACACGCTGACCACGCTCGCCCTGACCCGGACGCCGACCACGGCCGTCAGCCCGTTCTTCCTCGCCGGCATGCTCGTCGTCGGCGTGGGCGCCGCCACGGTGCTGGCCTTCGGCCCGCGCGGGCACGCCCCGGCGAAGCCGGCGTGATGCGGGTATCGGGGTTTCCCGTGCCCTTTCACCGTTCGTTCGCGGCGCTCTCGACACGCACGGTTCGGGGCTGCCCATGCCCCATCGCCGGACGTTCGCGGATGCCTTCCTGGCATCCGCTCACTCAGACCGGCCTGCGCTTCGGCATCCGGCCTGCGCTTGGCCGCTCAAGCCGGCTCCTGGGCATGGGCAACCCCTCACGGATTCATCGAGCATGAGGTCAACAAGAACCTGTCCCCGGTAGGAACCGGATCGTGACGACGGTGATTCACGTTCAGGTGCCGCGGCGGCCGCCGAACCAGAGGATGTGGTGCCGCTGGGCGAGGCGGAAGCCGAGGCGGGCGCATTCGCCGGCCAGCCAGGCGGACTGCGCCTGGAGTTCCGCGGCCGTGCGGGCCTGCGGCATGAGGAGCACGCGGCTCCGGTCGATCCCCGGGCCGAGGTCGTCGACCCAGCGGACCGTCTCCTCGATGTCGGCCGGCGTCTCGACGACGAACTTCAGCTGGTGGTCCGGGGCCGAGGCGACGAGGTCCCGAATCACGTCGTCGCGGCGCCGGGCCGCCTCGTGCCTGGCCGCCCAGCCTCCCGACGTGTCGGCCGGCGGCGCTGACGATGAGAGCTTGGGGCTGATCGACATCAGGTCGGAGGCGGGAGGGCCATCCGCCGGAATGACGGTTCCGGCCGTCTCGATCGTGACGTGGTAACCACGGTCCCGCAGGGCGGCACACAGCGGTCCGACGTCGGCTGCGAGCAGCGGCTCGCCGCCGGTGACCACGACGTGCCGGGGCCCGCATGCCTGCACGGCCGCGAGCACCGCGGGAACGTCCATCGTCTGCCCCTCGGGCTGCCACGAGGTGAAGGGCGTGTCGCACCATCCACAGCGCAGGTTGCAGCCGCTGGTGCGCACGAACGTGCTCGGCGTCCCCGCCAGCAGCCCCTCCCCCTGCAGCGACGCGTAGATCTCGGCGATCCTCACGGTCCCGTCTCCCAGCCGCTCACCGCCACCGGTCCGGCGCGGACCGGGGATCGGTCACGCCGGCGGCGGCGAAGCCGGCGGCCCGCAGCAGACAGGCGTCGCACGTCCCGCAGGGACGGCCGTCCGCTCCCGGCTCGTAGCAGCTCGTCGTCAGGCCGGGATCGAGGCCGAGGGCGAGGCCCATGCGGACGATCGCCTCCTTGGAGAGTCCGGCGAGCGGCGCGAGGAACTCGACCGGCCGTCCCTCGACACCGGCCTTCGTGCCGAGCGCCGCCATGCGGGCGAAGGCCTCCAGGTATTCCGGCCGGCAGTCGGGGTAGCCGCTGTAATCCACGGCGTTGATGCCGATCACGATCGCCTCCGCCCTGCGGGCTTCGGCCAGCGCCAGGGCGAGCGACAGGAAGACGGTGTTGCGGGCGGGGACGTAGGTGGCCGGGATGCCGTGGGCGATGTCGGCCGCGGAGCGGCCGTGCGGCACGGCGATCGCCGCGTCGGTCAGCGCGCTTCCGCCGAACGCGGCGAGGTCGATCTTCAGCATGACGTGCGGGGCGATGCCGAGGGCCGCCGCCACCTGCCGGGCGGCATCGAGTTCCGCCCGGTGCCGCTGGCCGTAGTCGATGGTCAGGGCGGTCAGCCGGAAACCCTGCGCCTGTGCCCAGCGGGCCGCGGTGGCCGAATCAAGGCCGCCGGAGAGGAGGGCCACGGCGTGCCGGCCGGCAGCCGGGCCTGTGCCGGGCCCCTGCCCTGCCGGAGAAGGATCGCCTGCCGGAGAAGGGGCGCCTATCGGTCCGGCTGAATTCATGGCACACTCGCAACCATCATGAGCACCTTCACATCTCCGTCCCGCGAGCAGTTGGAGACCTTTGCCAACCAGTTTCCCGGGCGCGACTACACGATCGAGATCATCTGCCCCGAGTTCACCTCCGTCTGCCCGAAGACAGGGCAGCCGGACTTCGGCACGCTGACGTTCCGCTACGTCCCGGACCGGCTGTGCGTGGAACTCAAGAGCCTCAAAGTCTACCTGCAGTCGTTCCGCAACGAAGGGATCTTCTACGAGAACGTCAGCAACCGGATTTTCGACGACCTCGTCGCGGTGCTCCAGCCGCGCCGGATGACGCTCCTCGCCGAGTTCACGCCGCGGGGCGGCATCCGTTCCCGGATCGCGGTCTCCCACCCTGCTGCCGACCACCTCGGCCCCGTCTGATACGGGTCAGACTCGAGCCTCGCGCGGTTCGCTGGTCGGGGCCGCCCGCGCCCCGTCGCCGGACGTTCGCTTCAGCGGCCCCTCTCCGCGACGGTCATCAGCGCTCGCGCCGGTTTCGTTCCTCGACGACGCCGCGAATGGCGTCCAGTTTGGCGGTCCCCTGCCCCTTGTCGGGAACGAGCCAACCTCCTTCGTCGATCTCGTTCCAGGCGTAGAACAACATCGTCTTCGCCTCAGCGGCATCTGGATTCGCATCGACCCAGGCGAAGGCCGAGCGGACGTGGGCCGCCAACGCGTCGGGGGTGGGCTGCTGCCTGTCCCCGAGGTTGTCGCGTGGTCCGCCCCAGCCAGCGGTCAGATTCGGCACCACCTTCCTGCCGGTCGCCTTCATCCCGTCCCAGTGCCGGGCGTGGGCCTTGCAGAGTCCGGCGTAATCGGGACCGCCGAAGGTGGTGTAGGCGCCCATCGCGTCCAGGCCCGCGCCCTCGACCGCCGCGGCGCCCGCCGCCGGCGACTGCGTCATCGCCACGAAGTAGGGGTTCTTCTGGCCGGAATCGATGATTCGCTTGCGCAGGTTCTCGATGTGGGCCCGTGCCTTTTCCATTGACCCGAACACCCTCTCGGGGGATTCGGAGTTGTCCCAGAACATCAGGTACAGGAGTGGACGGCCGCCGGCGACCTTCTGGTAGTTCGGCTCCTGCATCATGTCGATCCACTCACGGATCTCATCCTCGTTCTGCCGGGGATAGACGATCAGGCAGAAGTTGATGTCGGCCTTGTGTTTGCTCTTCAGATACAGCCGCCGCGCCCGATTCAAATTGTCGTGTTCGAACCCGTCGCCCCTGGCTCCCTTCCAGTAGTAGATGAAGGCGAAGTAATCGATGCCTCCGGCTTTCGCGTAGGCGATCTCCTGATCGACGGCCTCCGGCGTGTCGCCGTGAACCTCGACCTCGGTGTCCGAGGTCACCGTGGCGTAGAAGGGGAGCCGTCCGTGCCATTTCCTGTCCGCGAGGTTTTTTTCGTAGGGGTTCACCTTGTCGTCGAACCAGGCGTCCCAGCGGATCGCTCCAATGGTGATCCGGTCGGGAGCCGTCGCGGCCCGGTGCTTTTCCGCGGATTCACCGGCACCCGCGGCCGCATCCTCGGCCGGGGCTTGCCCCGCGAGGACTGCCAGGCCGAGGCCCACAGCGAGAACTGCCCGCATCAGGCGTGCGGGATTTCTCAGTCGTTTCATCACAAGTCCCCTTTCTGAAGAATCCTTCTGGTGATCCACCGGCAGGCTACCTTGGTACGCTGACGACAGCGATTTGTAGAGCGGCCGGGCGTTGAGCGGCTTGATCATCATCGTCGCGAACGTCCGCGAGCCACGGCTCGAGGCCCGCCGTTGTTGTTGCCAGCCACCCTCTCTACTTTCATCCGTACCATGCCTGCGGACGAAGTCCCCGGCCGAAAACCGTAAAAAACACCGGTTTTTTTGCCCGTGTGTGGGTACGGCGTCGGCGAAGTCGCCGGTTCGCCGCTATCCTTCCCCCGGACTGCAGGGACCGTCCCCGCCGGCCGCTTCCCTCCACCCCGGAACCCGACCCATGCCCAAGCCGCCAGTCCTGCTTTCCGCACTCGCCGACGAGGCCGCCTTCCACCTCACGGCCGTGGAGCAGTTTTCCGCGCTCGCCGCCCTCGGCCTCGAGTACTACAGCCTGCGGAACATCGACGTCGGCAAGGGGGTGAAGAACGTCATGAAGCTGTCCCTCGGCGAGATCCGCGCGATCCGCCACCTCGAGGACGAGTACGGGCTGAACGTCGCCTCGATCGCCTCGCCGATCGGCAAGGTCAAGCTGCGAGACGAGGAGGACGGCACGAAGAACGCCTATGTCCCCTTCGCCCGCTACCTCTCCAAGGACGTGGCCCGGGCCTGCGAACTGGCCCACGCCTTCGAGACCAAGCTGATCCGCGGGTTTTCCTTCTATCCGCCCAAGTCCGCCCGGCCGGAGGATCACCTCGAGCAGGCGGTGGACCAGATCGGCAGGATCGCCGAGGCCTGCCACCGGTCCGACCTGACGTTCGGCCTGGAGGTCGAGGCGAACCTCGTCGGCCGCACCGGGCACCTGCTCGCCGAGATCCACCGGCGCGTCAATCATCCGGGCCTCGTGCTCGTGTTCGATGCCGCGAACCTGATCGTGCAGGGCTTCAACACGGCGGAGGTCTGGAAGCAATGGGAGGCGATGCGACCCGGCCTCGGCTGGGTGCACGTCAAGGACTACCGCAAGGTCGCGGCGGGCAAGGCTCGGGGGAAGCACGTGGACGAGGACGCGCTCGCCGGCTTCGTGCCGGCCGACGTCGGCGCCGGCGGTCATGAGAAAATCCTCGCCGACCTGCGCGGCATGCTTCCCGCGCTGACGAAGAAGCTCAATCGGCGGGGGATTCCCGGCGTGTTCCTCGACCTCGAGCCGCACGTCCGCGGCGGCGGCCAGTTCGGCGGCACGAGCGGCCCCGACGGCATGGGGATCGCGCTTCGCGGCCTGTGCCGGGTGCTCGACCGGGCGGAGGTGCCCTACCACCTCCGCGACTTCGACGACCTGCTGGCTGCCCGGGGGTTGTGAGCGGCGGCTCGTCAGCCGCGGCGGACGCGGAGTTCGATCCCCTCCACGCCCGTCACGACCCCCTGCTCGCCAGCGGCCAGTGACTCGCCGCGCACGGTCCGCGCCTGCCAGACAGTGCCGCGGTGGCGGACGCGGCCCGACGTCTCGTGGCCGATGGGCGTCTCCGCCACGACCACGCCGCCGACGTGGTCGGTGTATCCGCCGTGCGGCTTGAGCCAGCCGCGAACCAGCGGCCGCAGCCCGAGCGTCGCGGCCAGGGCCAGGGCCGCCGCCAGCACGATCTGCCACGGCGTCGGCAGCGGCACGCCGGCGGCCAGCAGCGTTCCCACCGCGAGCGCGCCGAGGCCGCAGAAGATCAGCACCGCGGCGCCCGAGGCGAGCTCCAGCGCCATCAGCAGCAGGCCCAGCGTCAGCCAGAACGTCGTCGGCGTCAGCAGATCGTCCATCCCACCCTCCGTGATCTCGTTGAGCGAATCTCGTCGCCCCGGGTCAGGCCCGGGGGCCGTCGCTGCGCTTCACCACTCCCATCGCCGCCGTGATCAGGCTGCCGATGTCGGCGAAGTTGGCCGGCAGAATCATCGTATTCGTTTCCTTGGCGAGCTTTCCATATTGCTCGACGAGCCGCTCGGCGACCCGCAGCTGCACCGCCTCCAGTCCCCCTTCGGAGCGGATCGCGTCGGCGACGCGGCGGATCCCCTGGGCGGTGGCGTCGGCGACGGCGATGATCGCGGCCGCCTCACCCTCGGCCTTGTTGATCTGCTGCTGCCGCTGCGCCTCCGACTCGAGCACGACCTTCTGCTTCTGCCCCTCGGCGACGTTCACGGCCGACGTCTTCTCCCCCTCGGACTGGAGGATCGTGGCCCGCTTCTCGCGTTCGGCCTGCATCTGCTTCTCCATCGCCACGAGCACGGTGTCGGGGGGCGTGATGTTCTTGATCTCGTACCGCAGCACTTTGACGCCCCAGCCGGAGGCCGCCTCGTCGATCGCGGTCACCACGGCGGCGTTGATGTTGCTGCGCTCCTCGAAGCACTTGTCGAGGACGATCTTGCCGATCTCCGACCGCATCGTGGTCTGGGCCAGCTGCGAGACGGCGAAGCCGTAGTTGGTGATCCCGTAGGAGGCGAGCTTGGGATCGATCACCTGGAGGAAGACCACGCCGTCGACGGCCACCTGGACGTTGTCCTTGGTGACGCACACCTGTTCGGGGATGTCGAGGGCCACCTCCTTGAGCGTGTGCCGGTAGGCGATCTTGTCGATGAACGGGATGATGACGTTGAGGCCCGGCCCGAGCACGCCGTTGAAGCGACCGAGCCGCTCGACGATGTGGGCGGTCTGCTGGGGCACGATCCGCACGCCGAGGACCACGACCAGCAGGAGGACGACGGCGGCTGTGATGGCGACGGGGAGCATCATGGGGGAGTTCCGGAGGAGAAACAGGCGTCCGGAAGAGGCTAGTTCACGCTCCGCAGCCGGGCAAATCGGGCGCTTGCAGGGGAAAAATGGGGGCCGGGACGGTACAACGGTCTTTCCAGGTCAGCCCCCGTTCAGAAGACTCCGCCGATGACCGCCGCCACCGAGCCGGGCAGTTACTTCGTCGCCAACTATCCGCCGTTCTCGCGCTGGAACGCCGCCGCCGTGCCGGAGGTGCTCGCCGCCTTCGACGCGCCCCCCACGACCGCCGCGCTCGGCCTCTACCTGCATGTCCCGTTCTGCCGCAAGCGGTGCAAGTTCTGCTACTTCCGCGTCTACACCGACGTGGCGGCGGCCGACGTCGACCGCTACTCGCAGGCCCTCGCCGCGGAGGCGGCCCTCGTCGCCGCCCGGCCGGCCGTGGCGGGCAGGCCGTTCCGCTACGTCTACTTCGGGGGCGGCACGCCGTCGTTCCTCTCCGTCAAGCAGCTCGAGCGACTGGTCGAAGGGCTGCATGCCAGCGTCGGCTGGGACGCGGCCGAGGAGGTGACGTTCGAGTGCGAGCCGGGGACGCTCTCCGAGCCCAAGGTGAAGGCGCTGCGAGCGCTGGGGATGACGCGGATCTCGCTGGGTGTGGAGAACTTCTCCGACGAGGTGCTCGAGTCCAACGGCCGGGCGCACCTGTCGGCGGAGATCCTCCGCGCCTGGGACTGGATCCAGGCCGCGGGCTTCCCGAGCACGAACGTCGACCTGATCGCGGGCATGGTCGGGGAGACGTTCGCGTCGTGGCAGCGGACGGTCGAGCGGACGCTCGCCCTCGGTGCCGACAGCGTGACGATCTACCAGATGGAACTCCCCTTCAATACGGTCTTCGTGCGCGACGCCCGCGACGGCGGCGACGGTGTCCCCGTTGCCGACTGGCCCACGAAGCGGGCCTGGGTCGACTGGGCCTTCGACCGCTTTCTTGCCGCCGGCTACGCGATCTCCAGCGGCTATACGCTGGTCCGCGATCCGGCGCGGGTCCAGTTTCGCTATCGCGACATGCTCTGGGAGGGGAGCGACCTGGTGGCGCTCGGCGTCGCCAGCTTCGGGCACCTCTCCGGCTTCCATTACCAGAACGCGACCCACTGGGACGAGTACCTGGGGGCGGTCGAGGCGGGCCGGCTGCCCGTGGCCCGCGGGCTCGAGCCCACACGCCGCGAACTGCTCATCCGCGAGACGGTGCTCGGCCTGAAACGCGGCCGTCTCGACGTGGCGCGGCTGCGCGAGAAGTTCGGCGTCGACCCGCTGGAGGAGTGGGCGGAGGAGTGGCGCGGGCTGGTGGCGTCGGGCGACGTGGAACGGCTCGTGCCAGAACCGGTGCTCACCCGCCAGGGCCTGCTCCGCGTGGACGAACTCCTGCCCCGGTTTTTCGACCGCTGACGACTCAGACGCAGCGGCAGCAGGCCCCGGTTTCGGCCCCCGGGGCCGGCCGCGGCGCACTCGACAGTTTCGCGGCCTTTTCCTACCTTTTCCCGGGGCCGAGGCGGCCCGGCCGGGATCCGCGGCATGGGTTACGATCCGGCGGCGAATCCGGTTTCGTCCGGCGGCGAGACGGTTCCTTCCCTGCCCGAGAGAGAGGTACTCAGTGCAACGTTCGGCGGCCCTCAGGCGTCCCGACGCGGCGGTCAGGTCGGGGGGGGACTCGGCAGTCGCGCGGCAATCGCTCGCCTGCCCGGGTGCGAAGCCGCTGCGTGAGCGGCTGCGGGCGATGGCGGCCGATCTTGTCGCGGGCTGGAAGGCCGACGGCGTGCCGGCCATGGTCCGCGCCGCGAGCGGCCTGCGCGGTCTTGCCGAACCGCTCGTGCGTCGTGCCGGCGGCGGTCCGGAGCACGTGGGCTGGACGATGGTCACGATCGTCTCCGAATACTGGCGGGAACGGATCGCCTCCGGCCCGCAGGGGCGGCGACTGATTCTCCTCCCCGACTGCCCGGCGGCGGAGCCACGGCAGCCGGGGGACGATGGTCCGCCCCGGACCTGCGGCCCCAGTTGCGGCATCGCGACCATCTGGGCGGCTGCTCGAGACTCGGGCTGGGCGGTCGAGCCGACGGCGCGGGCCGTGGCGGCGATCGGCTCGCTGGTGACCGGGCAGTACGATGGCGTGCTCGGCGTGGCCCGGCTCGCCGATCTGGAAAAAGCCTTCGGGATGCTGCCGGCATTTTCGCTCCCCGTGGCAGCGGTGCCCTACGAGCCCGTTTCTCCCGGCAGGCCCTCCGACGGGGGGTGTGCCGCGGCCACGGCAGCCGCCGCGATCGACGTGGAATGGGTGCTCGGGCTGCTGGGAGTGGCCGGTCCCAGCGTGCCGGTCGGGGATTACCTGCCGTTGCTTCGCGAGGCGGCGGGCCTGTTCAGCACGTCCGCGCTCGGCGAACTGTCTGCCCGGCTCCGGCTCGACGGGCTTTTTCCCGAGCGGGCGGCGGACGCGGATCGGCTTGAACCGCTCGACGCGACGGCGGCGGTGGCCGCGGAGTTCCTCACGCGCGGCGGCAAGTTTCTCAGGCCGTTCATCACGCTGGCAGCTTTCGACGCCGTGGTTGCAGATCGTGACCGGCAGCGGGACGATGCCGGGGCGACGGTTCCGCGGGACGCGGTCCGGGCCGCGGCGGTCGCCATCGAGGTGTTTCACAAGGCGTCGCTCGTGCACGACGACATCGAGGACGCCGACCGGATGCGGTATGGACGTCCGACGGTGCACGTCGAACGGGGCGTCCCGGCGGCGATCAACGTCGGCGATTACCTCGTCGGTGCCGGCTACCGCATCATCGCCGGCCTGCCGGGCATTTCCGGCGACTGTGGCCGGGACCTCGTCGCCATCCTCTCCGACGCCCACGTGCGGCTGGCCCGTGGACAGGGGGCCGAACTCTGGTGGCGGGATGCGGCGGACAAGCGGCTCAGTCCCGCCGAAGCGCTGGCGATCTACGGACTCAAGACATCACCCGCCTTCGAGGCCGCCGTGACGATCGGCGTGCGACTCGCCGGTCCGCTCGGCGCCGACGTCGGGCCGGTCGATCGGTACGCCCTCCACGTCGGCACCGGGTTCCAGATCCTCAACGACCTCAAGGACTGGGCCGGCGACCTGGAGAACGACCGTGATGCCGCCGGCGACCTGCTGGGCGGGCGGCCGACGCTGATGTGGGCGCTGGCCCTGGAGCGGCTGGCCGCGGCGGATGCCGATCGGCTGGCTGAACTTGGCCGTGCGGCTGCGGCCGCCGCGGCGCCGGACGAGGTCGCGGCTGCGCTCGCGGAGGCACGAGGGCTGTACGAGCAGGCGGAGGTGTTTTCCCGCGCGGCGGCGATCGTGGCCGAGCAGCGGGCGCGGGCGGCGGCGGCCGTCGCCGCCTGCAGGCTGCCGCGGCTGCGCGAAGTTCTCGAATTCCTGCTCGACCTCGCCGTTCCCGAAGACGCGGCCGCCTGGGCGGGGCGTTGAGCCGGAGGGCCCGCGGCGGCTTGATCGGGCGGACGCGGCCGGCGACACTCTGGCGGCGACGCGGGCGGATCCGCGGCACTCCGACCCACGTTTCGCATGGCTGCACCGCACAACTCGGCGGATTCCGTTGACCGCGGGCTGCGGCTCGTGCGGATCTTCCACCCCGATCCGGGGGAATTCGGCCGCCTGGCGGCGGTCGGCGCCACCGATGTCCCGCCGGAACCGCGCGGCCTTCTCGATCACAATGCGCACATGACCGTGGCGATGGAGCGCCGGCATGGCGGGCCCGTCGGATTGCGGGTCGTGGGGGAGCGCTCCGCGGATGCATGCGGTGCGGCCGGCAACTGGTATGCCCGGGAAATCCTCCTTGTCGGGCCGCACGGTTCCGTGGTGCAGCACGGGATCGTGCGCATCGACCTCGACGCCGTGGGGCCGGCCGTCGCGGCCACGATCCGGGCGGGTCGCATACCCCTCGGCAGGATCCTGCTCGCGGCCGGTCTGCTGCTCGAGGTGCAGCGGGTGGCGCTGCTCGCGGTCGAACCGGGCCCGCACCTGCGGGCGTTGCTCGGCGGAGCGACCGGGTCCGTCTACGGTCGCGTTGCCGAGATCGTGGTCAACGGCCGGCCCGCCGTCGAGCTCCTGGAGATCGTGGCGACTCCGTGAGCGTCGCCCTTCGGGCAGGCCTCGGGGGCTGCGACGATTCGGTCGACGGGGGGCGCAACGCTCGTCGGCCGGAGACGTGCAAGTCGCCGCAAACACGGGCTTTGCGGCGGCTGGATCGGCCTTGACTCGCTGCGCAAGGCACCTGTAGAGTTGGGTCGTCTGGCAGGGATGGCCCGCAGGGAGGCGGCTGGAGGAAATGGAGTCCTCCCGTCACATCGCTCGGGCCCGCTCGCTGCCGGCCCGCCCGTCGTTCCCCAGGGAAAGACGGACGTTTGCGTCGGCAGGGAGTGCCAGGCCGTGGACGACCGACACGGCAAGGACGTCGATTGTAAGCAGCATGGAGGCCTAGGCGTTCGGGGCTGATTCGCAGGTGAAGATGCCTCGGGCGCCGCTTTGACTAGCTGTACCACGGCTAGGGAGAGGGTGGTAAGCAAATGCAGAAGACCGTGTATACGACAGGTGAAGCCGCCAAGATCTGCAAGGTGAGCCAGCAGACGATCATTCGCTGCTTTGACTCCGGGCAGTTGAAGGGGTTTCGGGTTCCTGGCAGCCGGTTCCGCAGGATCCCCCGTGACCAACTGTTCCTGTTCATGCGGGACAACGGCATTCCGACTGACGCGTTGGAGAGCGGCCGGCGGAAGATTCTCGTCGTGGACGACGACCAGGATCTCGTCGAGCTGATCACCGACGTCCTGGAGCGGGATGGCCGCTTCGAGACGCGGAGCGTCAACAACGGCTTCGACGCCGGGATGATGGTCAAGGATTATCGTCCGGACCTGATCGTGCTCGACGTCATGCTGCCGGACATCAACGGCAAGGAAGTCTGCCAGCGGGTCCGCAGCGACTCGACGATGGACGAGGTGCGGATCATCTGCATCTCCGGCATGTGCGAGCCGGACAAGATCGAGGAACTCAAGGCCTCGGGGGCCAACGAGTTCCTGCAAAAGCCGTTCGAGGCCGAGGTGCTGGTCGACCGGATTTGCGGCCTGCTCGACATCGAGTCGGGCGTGGCGGGATCCTGATCGATCGCCATCCGGCTTGGAAACCCGATCGCCGCCCGCGCCCTGTTGGGCGCGGGCGGCTTCGTTGACTGCGGGGCCGCTGATGGGCCGATTGTCGGACCGCGAGCACGTTCGAGGCGACGGTGATCCGTCGGGCGTGTCGCTGCTCGTCCCGCAGGCCGACGGGACGGCGCTGCTGGTGCCGCTGTCGCCGCGTGGCTGCCTGGCGGTTGCCTGCGTCGCACTGAATCCCGCGGAGGATCGCTGGCTCGCGGCCGCCGCGGAGCCCGCGCTCGCCGCCTGGGTCGCGGCCGATGCGGGGCGCCGGCCGCGGGACGAGGCGGGGCGGGAGGCGGCCGCCCGGTTGATCGACGGGCTGGTGTGGCGTGAGGAGGCCGCGGCACGGTCGCCGGAGGTCGTGGCGCTGCGTGACGCGATCGGAGCATTCAGAGCCGCCGGCGTGGCCCAGGACGCGCATGCGAAGGCGGTCGCCGCGGCCCGGCTGGAAGCGATTCGCGAAGTGGCCTATGGCGCCGGCCACGAGATCAACAATCCGCTGGCCAACATCGCCGCCCGGGCCCAGTCGCTGCTTCTCGACGAGCAGGATCCCGATCGGCGCAGGCGGCTGGCGACGATCGTCGACCAGGCGTTCCGGGCCAGGGACATGATCGGCGGGCTGATGCTCTTCGCCCGGCCGCCGCGGCCGCAGCCGGCGCCGGTCGATGCGGCGGAGATGGTCGGCGCGGTCGTGGAAGCGTGTCGGGCGCCCGCCGCCGCCCGCCGGCTGCGGTTCGAATACAGCCCTCCTCCGGCCCGCGTGGAACTCGTGGTCGACCGGGCCCAGGTCGAGGAGGCTTTGCGCGTCATCACCGTCAACGCCTTCGAGGCCGTCGAGGACGGCGGTCGCGTCGCGATCGAGGTTCATGACCGCGGTGCCGCTGCGGGCAGGCCGGTGGAGATTGCGGTGACGGACGACGGTCGCGGCATGGACGCCGACACAGTGCGCCGGGCCTTCGATCCCTTCTTCAGCGGCCGCGACGCCGGGCGCGGCATCGGCCTCGGGCTCCCGAAGGCGTGGCGGCTGATCGAGGTGAACGGGGGGCGGATCGCCGTCGAGTCGGTGGCCGGACGCGGCACGCGGGTCACGGTCTCGGTCGGCGGCGCGTTACAGACAGCCTAGATTCCCCCGGCCGCCGTCTGCCGCGGTCCGGGCAGCTGATCTCCCGGCTCGCGGGCGTCGGCCGACCTTGTCGGGTCTTCCGGCGTTCTCTATCCTGCGGCCTCGGATGGAAACCGCGGGCGATGGATCACCCGCGCGGAGTTCACGCAGGGATGGTCGCATGACGTTCACCGGGACGAAGCTGGAAGAGTGCCCCGCGGGCGGCGTGGGAGACGAGGCCTGGAATTCCCACGCGTCGTCCACCGCGCGGGGCAAGCGGCTGCGGTCGATGCCTGTCGGCGATCACGCCGCACAACGTGAGCCGTGGCCGGAGCAGGCGGCCGTGGCCGGTCCGATCGACCGCGTCTCCGGCTGGTTGCTCGCCAGGCAGGCGCACGACGGCCACTGGCGCGGCCCGCTCGAAGGGGACACGATCCTCGAGAGCGAATACCTGCTGCTGCTTGCCTGGGCCGGCAGGCTCGACGGGCCGGAAGTGCCCGGTTGTGCGCGGCGGATCCTTGACCAACAGCTGCCCACTGGCGGCTGGGCGATTCATCCCGACGGCCCCGTCGACGTGAGCGCGAGCGTCAAGGCCTACCTGGCGCTCAAGCTCACCGGGCATGACGCCGAGTCGGAGCCGCTTCGTCGCGCCCGGCGGGCGATCGCGGAGGCGGGGGGACCATGGGCGGTGAACAGCTTCACCCGCTTCTACCTCGCGCTCCTGGGGCAGATGCCCTATGCCGCGTGTCCGGCCGTGCCGCCGGAGATCGTGCTCCTTCCCGACTGCTTTCCGGCCAGCCTGTCCGGCGTGTCGGCCTGGTCGCGGACGATGATCGTGCCGCTCTCCTTGATGTGGGCCTTCAAGCCCGTCTGTCGCGTGCCCGCTGCCCGGGGCATCGCCGAACTGTTTTCCGTGCGGGACCGACGCGGCCCGCCAGCGCCGACCGACACGAGCCCGTGGGCCCGGTTCTTCCGCGGCATCGACCGGCTCATGAAAGTCTGCGAGGCGATCGGCCTCACCCCGCTGCGTGCCCGGGCGATCCAGGCCTGCCGGCGGTGGATGCTCGACCGGTTCGCGGGGAGCGACGGTCTGGGAGCTATTTTTCCGCCCATCGTCTGGAGCATCATCGCGCTGCGGGCGATGGGGTGCGACGAAGACGCGCCGGAGGTCCGCGAAGCGTGGCGGCAGCTCGCCGGACTCGTCGAGCGGGAGCCCGACGGAACGACGCGCCTCGAGCCCTGCCGATCGCCGGTCTGGGACACGGCGCTGGCGGTGATCGCCCTCACCGAGGCCGACGCCGCGGTCGGCTCCGACGCGCTGATCCGGCCCGCGGTCGATCGGGCGGTCGACTGGCTGCTCGCCAACGAGATCCGCACGGCCGGTGACTGGTCGCGGCGGACGACGGCCGAGCCCTCAGGCTGGTGTTTCGAGTATGCGAATCACTTCTATCCCGACGTCGACGACACGGCGATGGTCGTGATCGCACTTGCCAGCTGGCGCGATGCCCGGTCGGCCGGGGCGGACGGTGAGGCGGCGGGGCCGGACGATCGGCCCGCTGCCGTTGGCGCGGCGATCGGTCGGGCTGTCCGCTGGCTGGAGGCGATGCAGAGTTCCGACGGCGGCTGGGGGGCGTTCGACCGGGACAACAACTGCGAGTTCCTCTGCAAGGTGCCGTTCGCCGATCACAATGCGATGATCGATCCCAGTTCGCCCGACCTCGCCGGTCGGGCGCTGGAGGCCTTCGGCAAGGTCGGGCTCCGGGCCGGCCATCCGGCCGTTGATCGGGGCATCGCCTACCTGCGCCGCACGCAGGAGGCCGACGGCTCGTGGTACGGCCGCTGGGGCGTCAACTACATCTACGGGACCTGGCAGGTGCTGGAGGGCCTGCGGGCGGTCGGCGTGCCGGCCGCCGATCCCGCCGTCGTCGGCGGGGGCCGCTGGCTGGAACTCCACCAGCAGGCCGATGGCGGCTGGGGGGAGACGCCCGAAAGTTACGCCGACCGGGCGCTGGCCGGCTGCGGCGATCCGACGGCGTCACAGACTGCCTGGGCCCTGGCCGGGCTCGTGGCCGCCGGCCGCGGTGGGTCCGCTGCGGTCCGCTGCGGCGTGGCCTGGCTCATCCGCCGGCAGGAGCCGGACGGATCATGGGAGCAGCGCGAGTTCACCGGCACCGGATTTCCGCGGGTCTTCTACCTCCGCTACCACTTCTACCCGATCTACTTTCCGCTCCTGGCGCTGGCCCGCTGTGCGGCGGCGGCGCCGGCGCTGTCCCAGGAGCGCGTCGCATGAGCGTGCCCGTCGGCCAGATGATGGCGGTGCTCCGGCACGTGGCCGTGCAGCGGCTGCGCGGCAACGCCCGCTATCCGCTCGTGCTCATGCTCGAGCCGCTGTTTCGCTGCAATCTCGCCTGCGGCGGCTGCGGCAAGATCCAGCATCCCACGGAAATCCTCCGCTCGCACCTGACCCCTGAGCAGTGCTTCGCGGCCGTGGACGAGTGCGGGGCGCCGATCGTCTCGATCCCCGGCGGCGAGCCGCTGCTCCATCCGCAGGTCGAGCAGATCGTCGCCGGCATCGTTGCCCGGAAGAAGTATCTCTACCTGTGCACCAACGCCCTCAAGCTCGAGGAGATGCTGCCGCACTTCTCCCCGTCGCCGTACCTCGCCTTCTCCGTGCACCTCGATGGGCCGCGGGAGGAGCACGATCATGCCGTCTGCCGGGCGGGCGTGTACGACGCCGCGGTCGCCGCGATCAGGGCCGCCCGGCGGGCCGGCTTCCGCGTGACGACGAACTCGACGCTGTTCACCGACGCCGACCCGGACCGCTACCGGGCGTTCTTCGACGAGGTGATGGCGCTCGGCGTCGAGGGGATGATGATTTCTCCCGGCTATTCGTATTCGAAGGCGCCGGACCAGGATCACTTCCTGCCCCGGCAGCGGAGCCAGTCGCTCTTCCGGCGCATGCTCGCCGGCGCCCCGCGGCGCTGGAAGTTCAACCAGTCGCCCGTGTTTCTCGAGTTCCTCAAGGGGGCCTGGGACCTGGAGTGCCGGCCGTGGGGCACGCCCACCTACAACCTCTTCGGCTGGCAGCGGCCCTGCTACCTGCTCGACGAGGGCTATGCGCGGTCCTTCCGCGAGCTGATGGAGGAGACCGACTGGGACCGCTATGGTCGGGCGAGCGGGAATCCCAAGTGCCGCGACTGCATGGTGCACTGCGGCTACGAGCCGGCGGCGGTCGAGGCGACGTTCGGGTCGCTGGCCGGCCTCCTGGCCACGGCCCGGCTCGTCCTCTTCGGCCCGCCGCGGGCGACGCCCGACGACCTCCGCCCCCTGCCCGCCCCGCCGCCGCGGCTCCAGCCCAACGGCCTGCCGGCGCTGCCCGTGCTCGACCAGGTGGCCTGATACGGGTTACACTTGACCCTCGCGCGGTTCGCTGGTCGGGGTTACCCATGCCCCATCGCCGGACGTTCGCGGATGCCATCGTGGCATCCGCTCACTCAGACCGGCCCGCGCTTCGGCATCCTGCCTTCGCCGACCGATCCGCCTGCGGCGGATCGGTGCCCGCGCTCAAGCCGGCTCCTGGGCCATGGGCAACCCCGCCCGATCCGATGGTTCAGCAGGATCGTTTGCGGCGCGAGGATCAAGTGGGCGCCGTATGACACCACGGGCACGATGCGGCGATGGGGAGGTCGCCGAGGCGTCTCTGCGAACGGCTCACCAGACCGTCGTGACGCCGGGATAGGAGCCGATCGTGCGGTCGGGCGTGACGATCGCGAACTGTTCGCGGATGGCGGTGGCCACCAGAATCCGATCGAACGGATCGCGGTGGATCAAGGGCAGATCGGCGGCAGCGCACAGCAGGGGGGCATCGAGACTGGCCGGGGAAAAGGCGAGTCGATAGCGGTTCGTCAGGCTGATCACATACTCGAGTGGCGGCAGGGGCAGCGTCAGTTTGCCGCCTTTGACCTTGATGGCGAGTTCCCAGGGTGTGACCGGAGAAATCGTGGCGGGCGTACCGGCGCGGAGCACGTCGGTGGCTTGCGGTGGCAACGAGCCCGCCGCGAGGTGGAGTACGGCGCTCGTGTCGAGGAGCAGCCTCACCGGAAATCCGCCGGCCACTCGTCTTCGGTCAACGTCTCGGCCGGGTCATAGCCGGGGGAAAACCGGGGCTGAAGTGTCGGGTCGGGGCTCATGTCGCGCGGCTGCGTCGTCCGGTCAACGCCGCAGGCGACGATCTCCGCGACAGCCCTGCCATGACGTTGAAGAATCACGGTTTCGCCCCGCTCTTCGACGGCCTTCACCAGTTCCGAAAGCCGCGTTTTGGCTTCGTGCATGTTCACGCGAATCATAATGGCTAAGTTAGCCAGATTTTACTGCTATGTCAATGCGGCTGCGCAGGGCTAATCGAGTCGGGGCTGTGTCGGACCTGCGCGGGCACACATCCCTGCCGCAGACTTCTGGTCGGCGAACGGGCCGAACCGGCCCTTCGTGTCATCCCAGGCCGGTCTGCAGGGGCTTGCGGCCACCACCGGTACCGTCCCCTCCCGGTCCCGTTACTGCTGGAGGCGGTCCTGACGGCGGTCTGGCGGGCCGGTCGTCGTGCCCGACGTGAGCCGGAGGAATGCCGCGGCGGGATTCGGGGTGGCACGTGGTGTGCCCGTGTCGTCGAGATGCGGTACCGCGGCCGGTGGCAACGCGACCGCGACGCGGGCTTCCGCCGGCAGGCCGGTGAAGCGGAAGTCGCGGGCGCAGCCAAGCCAGTCATGCCGTCTCTCGACGCGTACGTCCTCGCTGACCCCGATCCGCCGGCCGCCGACGAGCACGCGGTACCGGAGGCGGACTGCCGCGGTGCCGACTTGGTAGCCATCGAATCGTGTGCCAGTGTTGGGGTCGCTCGTCGTCGGCGGCTCAAAGTCCTGCCAGTCCGACTTCCCATCGAGTCGGAATGCCATCGGATGCGGAGCGGGCGCGAAGGTTTCCACGGAGGTGTCGGCCTGGTCCCACCACAGGCCCATAGAGTCCTGTCGTCGCGACGTGACGAAACCGCCGGTCCACACGGCTGCGACACCGAGCCTGTCGGCGTCGAAGAGCACCGATCCCCCATCGAAGCCGATGGCGACACTGCGCGGAAACCGACCACCGGCGCCGGGCTTCACAGCTCGCCCCGCTGCACGACCGGCTGCCAGGCTCGTGGAGGGTCGGGAACCTTTTCCGCGGCAGTGAGCGGCGGCTGCAGTTCGCGGGCCCGCTTTGCGCCGCCATCGCGGAGTTCGATGGGATAGCGGACGAGTTCGAGGAACTGCCCCCGGCCGGCGAGTTGATTGATCTGTCCGGCAGGTAGCACAGACGCAATCACGAGCAGCCGCAGGATCGACGTCATGGAGACGGGTCTCGGCAGGACGCGTGTGTCATCCACACGGTTCGTATCTGGGGGCTTCCGCTTCAAAGCGACGCGGAATGTGCCGTCGGGGCACGCACGGACGCGGCTTGCCTTTCGACGGGAGACCGAGGTTTTCCGAGGGCGTCGTCAGCGCTCGCGGACGAGCCGCGCGGCGTCGAGGGCGGCGCCGCGGGCGCCGGCCGTGTCGCCGGCCGGCATGACGTGGATCGGCAGTTCGGCCTGCTCCTCCCGCTGCGCCGGCATGCCGGCACGAATCTCGCCGAGGAACCACTGCCGGAACGCCTCGTCGGTCTCCACCGCCCCGCCCCCCACGATCAGCGCGTCGGGATCGAAGACGTTGATCATCTCGTCGAAGAACAGGCCGAGCGCCCGGGCCTGGACCCGAAAAATATCCCGACACAGTTCGTCGCCGCGCTCCGCGAGGCCGCGGACCTGCTTCGCTGCCACGGCCGGATCGGCCTCCTCCGCGAGCGGGTGATCGGGGCGGCGGGAGAGGAAGTGGGGCAGGAGCGTGCGCCGGATCGCCGTCAGCGAGCAGAGGGATTCGAGATCCCCCGTCCGGCCGCAGTTGCACGTCGGCGCGAGTCCCTCGAGGCCCGGGATGGCGGTCCACGGCAGGAGCACGTGGCCGAGTTCACCGCCAAAACCGTTGCGGCCGGTCACCACGCGGCCCCCCGTGATCACGCCGCCGCCGAGGCCGGTGCCGATGATCGCCGCGACGCTCGTGGCATCGTTCTCCGACCCGAAGATCGAGACGTGTCCCCAGAGCGCGGCGGCATTGCCGTCGTTGAGATAGGTGACGGGCAGGCCGAGCCGCCGCTCCAGGCCGGCGCGGATGTCGAAGCCGGCCCAGTCGGGATGGACGAAGTTGGTCGAGCCGCGCCGGCTCAGGACACCGGCGCCGCTCGCCGGCCCCGGCGTGTCGAGGCCCACGGCCACGAGCTTTTCCATGGGCAGTCTCGCCCGGTCGGCCGCGAGCCGCAGCCCGGCGACGATCTGGTCGAGGCAGACAGCGGGCCCCTCGACACTGCGGGCGGGATGCTCGCAGAGCGATTCGATGAGGAACTGGCCGCGCTCGTCGAGGAACGTGTAATTGATCGCGGTGCCGCCGAGGTCGATGCCGGCGACGACTTGTTCGGTGGGTGACACGGACGAGGTTCTCCGGGAGCGAGAAGGTCTTGGTTCAGCCGGCGGCCGCAGCGGCGATCAGACCACGCTTGATCCGCACCGTGATCGCCTGCAGGCCGCGGGCGCGGAGGATGCCGAGCACCGGGGCGAGGCCGATCCGGTCGAGCAGGTCGTCCGGGATCGCGGCTACCTCCTCGACGGGCCGGCCGTTGACGGCGGCCGCGAGGATCGCGACGAACCCCTTGACGGTCGGTGCCTCCGGGGCGACCTCGGCCACGAGCCGGGCCTTTCCAGATTCGCACTCCGTCCAGAGGAAGACCGGCGTCTGGCACTCGTGCACGCGCCGGTCCTCGACGGCCTTCCGCGCCTCGTAGGCGGCGGGCAGCGGCGGCAGCCCATTGGCGTAGTCGACGAGCAGCTCGAGTTTCTCACGGCCGTCGAGGTCGGCGAATTCGCCGACGATCTCCGCGACCTTTTCGCTGACGCTCATCGGTCGCTATGCGTGGGTGGCCGCGGGAGCCGGCGACGTCATGCCCCCCGGCTCCGCCCCCTTGGCGATCGGCATGCGGACGGCGTTGCCCCACTCCAGCCAGGAGCCGTCGTAGTTCTTCACGTTGCCGAAACCGAGCAGATAGGTGAGCACGAACCAGGTCAGGCTCGACCGCTCGCCGATCCGGCAATAGGCGATCGTCGGCGACCGGCGCTTCATCCGCAGCTCCTTGACATAGAGCTTCTCGAGTTCTTTGACCGCTTTGAACGTTCCGTCCTCGTTGCAGTTCCACGGCCAGGGCACGTTGAGGGCGCCGGGAATGTGGCCGCCGCGGACCGCGCCCTCGTTCGGGTAGTCGGGCATGTGCATCCGTTCGCCGCGGTACTCCTCGGGAGAGCGGACGTCGAGCAACTGCTTGCCCGCCCTGCAGTGCTTGAGCACCTCGTCCCGCAGGGCGCGGATCGAGCCGTCCTGCTCGCTGGCCGTGTAGCGGCCAGAGGGATACGAGACGCGGTCGGTGGACCAGGGCCGGCCGTCGAGCTCCCAGCGTTTCCGGCCGCCATTCATGATCCGGCAGTCTTTGTGGCCGTAGAGCTTGAACACCCACAAGGCGTAGCACGCCCACCAGTTGTTCTTGTCGCCGTAGAACACGACGGTCGTGTCGTTGGAAATGCCCTTCTCGGCGCAGAGTTTCTCGAAGGCGGCCCGGTCGATGTAGTCGCGGACCAGCGGGCACTGGAGGTCGACGGCCCAGTCGATTTCCACGGCCCCGGGGATGTGTCCCATGGTGTACAGGGCCCGGTCCTCGTCCGATTCGACGATCCGCACGGTGGGGTCGGAGCGATGCTCCGCGACCCAGGCGGTTGACACCAGCACCTCGGGATGCACGTAGTCGGCCATGAAAAAACTCCTGCTCGGCTGTCGGAAACGCAACTGCGAATAATAGGCCATCTCCTGCCCCGCTGCAACGAGCCCGGCGCATGCGGGCCGGCGTACAGCCGGTCTTCCATGCCGGCGCAAGGCCGAACTTCCATGATAGAATGTCGGGCCCGAATCACCTGCAGGAGCGACGAATCGATCGATGGGCCCCGCCTTCATTTTCCAGATCTCCGACCTGAACAAGAAGTTCGGCCAGCGCGAGCTGCTCAAGAACATCAACATCGCCTTCTATCCGGGGGCCAAGATCGGCCTCCTCGGTCGCAACGGCGCCGGCAAGAGCACGCTCATGAAGATCATGGCGGGCATCGACCGCGAGTATGACGGCGAGGCCCGGCTCGCGGAGGGCTACACCGTCGGGTATCTCGAGCAGGAGCCGCGGCTCGATCCGCAGAAGACGGTTTTCGAGAATGTCATGAACGGCGTCGACGAGGCCCGGGCCGTGCTCCGGCGCTATGAGGAGATCAACGCCCGGTTCGGGGAATCCCTCGCCGACGCGGAGATGGAGAAACTGCTCGCCGAGCAGGCGGCCGTGCAGGACGAGATCGACGCCAAGAACCTCTGGGACCTCGACCGGCAGGTGGAGATCGCGATGGACGCGATGAACCTGCCCCCCGGCGACTGGGGCGTGGACAACCTCTCCGGCGGCGAGCGGCGGCGCATCGCCCTCTGCCGGCTGCTGCTCGAGAAGCCCGATCTCCTGCTCCTCGACGAGCCGACGAACCACCTCGACGCCGAGAGCGTCAACTGGCTGGAGCGGCACCTGGCCGAGTATGTTGGGACGGTGGTGGCGGTGACGCACGACCGCTATTTCCTCGACAACGTGGCGAAGTGGATCCTCGAGGTCGACCACGGCCGCGGCATCCCCTTCGAGGGCAACTACACCGCCTGGCTGGAGCAGAAGAAGGCCCGGCTGGAGCTGGAGGAGAAGCAGGCCAGCGTCCGCCAGAAGACGCTCGACCGCGAACTGGAGTGGGTGCGGATGTCTCCCAAGGCCCGCCAGGCCAAGAGCAAGGCCCGGCTCACTGCCTACGAGAAACTCGCCGCCGAGCAGGCCGCCGTCCGCGACCAAGACGTCGAGATCTTCATCCCGGCCAGCCGGCCGCTCGGCGACCAGGTGATCGACGCGGAGAACATCTCCAAGGCGTTCGGCGACAAGCTGTTGTTCGAGAACCTTTCCTTCCGGCTCCCCCCCGGCGGCATCGTGGGCATCATCGGCCCCAACGGCGCCGGCAAGACGACGCTGTTCCGGATGCTCGTCGGGGCCGAGAAGCCCGACACCGGCTCGCTCACGGTCGGATCCACCGTCGATATCGGCTACGTCGACCAAAACCGGGACGCGCTCGACCCGGACAAGACCGTGTTCGAGGAGATTTCCGGCGGCCACGACACGATCGAGCTCGGCAAGCGGGCGGTCAACGCCCGCAGCTACGTGGCGAAGTTCAACTTCATGGGCCCGGACCAGCAGAAGAAGGTGGGCACGCTGTCGGGGGGCGAGCGGAACCGGGTCCACCTCGCCAAGCTGCTCCGCGGCGGCTCCAACCTGCTGTTGTTGGACGAGCCAACGAATGACCTCGACGTCGACACGTTGCGGTCGCTGGAGGAAGGGATCATCAACTTCGCCGGCTCCGTGGTCGTGATCACCCACGACCGCTGGTTCCTCGACCGGCTGGCAACGCACATCATCGCCTTCGAGGGGGACGGCTACGTCCATGTCTGCGAGGGGAACTTCGAGGTCTACGAGCGCAGCCGGCGCGAGCGGCTGGGGATCGAGGCCGACGAGCCGCACCGTTTCCGCTACAAGAAACTGACGCGGTAGCCGCATCCTCCGGCCGGCCAACGCCGTGGCTCACGCCATCGGCAGTTGCACCGCCGCGGCCGCGGCCCGCAGTTCCTTGGGCAGCGGGAAGTAGACGTCCTCCTCCCGGATCGTCCGTTCCTCGACCGTCGCCCCGAACCGCTCCGCGAGCCAGCGCACGCAGTCCTGCACGACGCTCTCGGGAGCACTCGCCCCAGCCGTGATCACCACCGTTTCCACCCCGCCGAACCAGCCGGCATCGATCTCGTCGGCGCCGTCGACGAGGAAGGCGGGGATGCCCCGTTCACGGGCCAGTTCGGCGAGCCGCTGGCTGTTGGAACTGTTGCGGCTGCCGAGTACGAGCGTCAGGTCGGCGTCCTCCGAGAGCAGCCGCACGGCCTCCTGGCGGTTCTGGGTCGCGTAGCAGATGTCGTCCTTCGGCGGCCCGACGATCTGTGGAAACCGCTCCTTGAGCCGGGCGATGATCCGCGACGCGTCGTCCACCGAGAGCGTCGTCTGCGTGAGGTAGGCGAGCCGGTCCGTGGGGCCGAACGACAGGGAATCGACCTCCTCGACCGTTTCCACGAGCGTGAACGCGTCCGGCGCCTGCCCCATCGTGCCGATCACCTCGTCGTGCCCTTCGTGACCGATGAGGATCAGCCGGTAGCCCGCCCGCGCGTACTTGATCGCCTCGAGGTGGACCTTGGTCACCAGCGGGCAGGTGGCGTCGATGGCCCGCAGCCGGCGGTCGGCGGCCACCCGGCGGACCTCCGGGGCCACGCCGTGCGCCGAAAACAGGAGCACCGCCCCCTCCGGCACCTCTTCGACGGCGTCGACGAACACGGCCCCCTCGCGGACGAACCGCTCGACGACGTGCTTGTTGTGGACGATCTCGTGGAACACGTAGATCGGGGTGCCATGGAGGCGAATCGCCGTCTCCAGCGTCTCGATCGCCATGTTCACGCCGGCACAGAAACCACGGGGGCTGGCGAGGAGGATCTTCATGGAGGCATCCGCGGGGGTAGGCTACAACAGCGGTCAGAAGACCAAGGAGAATCGTAGTGCACCATGCGCGAACAGGCCAGTGAGCCGGTGCCGGCGAACCGCAGGATCCGTCCAGCCATGCCTACCGAAGCGACCACCGTCGGCGGAACTCCGCAGGCTCAGGCCAGGCGGCGCGATCCGCCGGTCTGGGCGCAGGTCGCGGTTCCCGCCGGCACCGATCGGGCCGCGGCCGAGGCCTTCTGTCGTGACGTCGCCGCCCGGCATTACGAGAACTTCACCGTGGCGACGCGGCTCGTGCCTGGGCGGATCCGGCAGCACCTGGCCACCGTCTACGCCTTCGCCCGCTGGAGCGACGACCTCGCCGACGAACTCGGCGATTCGCGGGAGGCGGACCGCCGGCTCGCCGACTGGCGACGGCAGCTCGACGACTGCTTCGCGGGCCGGGCGACGCACCCGATTTTCGTGGCCCTGGCAGCGACCGCGCGCGAGACCGGCCTGACGAGCGAGCCCTTCGCCGACCTCATCGACGCCTTCCGGCAGGATCAGGTCCGCGCCCGCTATGCCACGCGTGCCGAACTCCTCGACTACTGCCGGCGGTCCGCCGATCCCGTCGGCCGCATCGTGCTGGCCCTCGAGGGCTGCCGCAGGGCCGAACTCGTCGCCATGTCCGATGCCATCTGCACCGGGCTGCAGCTCGTCAACTTCTGGCAGGATCTGAAGCGCGACCGGATCGCCGGCCGCGTCTACCTGCCGGCCGAGGACATGCGCCGCTTCGGCGTCGATGAATCGATGCTCGACATGCCGGCCGCCCCGGCGCCGCTCCGGGCCCTCGTCCGCGAGGAACTCGCCTGGGCGCGGGACCTGTTCGCGGCCGGCGCGCCCCTCGTTGGTCGTGCGCCGCCGGCCCTGCGGCCGGCGATCCGCATGTTCCTCGGTGGCGGCCGGGCGATCGCCACCTCGATCGAGCGGGCCGGCTGCGACACGCTATCGCGGCGGCCGACCGTGGGCCGGTGGACGAAGCTCGGTCTCGCCGTCCGGGCGTGGTTCGCCTGCCGGCTCGTTCCCGGCTGGAGCCGCGTATGAACCGGTCGGCGACGGTCGCGGACGATTACGGAGCCTGCGCCGAGGTCCTGCGCCGCTCGGGCTCCACGTTCGCCCTCCCCATCCGGCTCCTTCCCGCCGCGAAGCGCCGGGCGACGACGGCGCTGTATGCGTTCTGCCGGCTGGCGGACGACGTCGTCGACGACGCGGCCGACGCGGCGACGGCCCGGCGCGAACTCGACGCGCTCGAGGGGCGGACCGAGGCGGCGCTCGCCGGCGGGCCGGCCACCGATCCGGTGCTGCGGGCGCTGGCCGACACGGTGCGCCGCTACGCGGTCCCCGCGTCGTGCATCCGCGACATCCTCGACGGCGTGCGGATGGACCTCGACCAGGTGGAATACGAGACGTTCGCCGAACTGGCGGAATACTGTCGGCGCGTGGCCGGCGCCGTGGGCGTGGCCGCCATCCACATCTGGGGATTCACCTCGTCGTCGGCGATCGCCGCCGCCCACGACTGCGGCCTGGCATTCCAACTGACCAACATTCTCCGCGACATCCCCGAGGACCTCGGCCGTGGCCGGATCTACCTGCCGCGGGAGGATCTCGCCGTCTGCGACTGCAGCGCCGACGACCTGCGCCGCGGGCGGATCGGTCCGGGATTTTCCCGGCTGGCCGCCCTGGAACGAAAGCGGGCCAGCGGCCTCTACGCGCGGGCGGCCCGGCTCGACGGCATGCTCTCCACGGACGGCCGGATCGTGTTCCGGGCGATGCTCGGCGGCTACCGGTCGCTGTTTCGCGCCGTGGAGCGGGCCGGCAACGCGATCTTCACGCGTCGCGTCCGTCCGTCGCGACCGCGGATGCTCGCGGCCGTGGCGACGACGGTCCTGCTCGGGCCGACCGTCCCACGCTGGTGGCGCTGACCCCTCGCACCGCACCGGAGCCGAGCCGTGACCACTGCCACCAAGCCCGCCGCCAGCGCCGTCGATCCGGCGCCGGTCGTCGTCGTCGGCGCCGGCCTCGCCGGCCTGGCGGCCGCGGCGGCACTCGTCGAGGCGGGGTTCGCTGTCACGCTCCTCGAGGCCCGGCGCCGGGCCGGCGGCCGGGCGGCCTCGTTCGAGGATCCGCTCTCGGGCGGCCTCGTCGATGCCTGCCAGCACGTCGCCATGGGCTGCTGCACCAACTTTCTCGATCTCTGCGCCCGGGCCGGCCTGTCAGACGCCCTGCGCTGCGACCGAACGCTGTGGTTCATCGGGCCCGACGGCGACCGGGCGGCATGCACGCCGTCACGCTGGCTCCCCGCCCCGCTGCACCTCGCCCCGCTGCTCCTCGGGATGGGGCACTTCACGCTCGTCGAGAAGGTGCGGCTGGCGGCGGGCATGCTCCGGCTTGCCCGGCAGCGCGGCCGCGACGCCGACTCCAACCGGACCGCGCTCGACTGGCTGCGCTCGATCGGCCAGCCGGAGCGTGTCATCAGTCTCTTCTGGCAGCCCGTGCTGGAGAGCGCCCTCGGCGAATCGATCGATCTCGTCAGCGTGGCGGCCGCCCGCAAGGTCGCCGTCGACGGATTCCTCGCCCATCCCCGGGCGGCCGATCTCCAGGTGCCGCTCGTTCCCCTCGGTGAACTCTTCGGCGCGCGGCTCGTCGCCTGGCTGGCGGGCCGCGGCGTCCGCGTGCTCACGGGCCGGACGGTGACGGGCATCGATCGCGATCCGGGCGGGCGCGTGACGGCGGTCCGGGCCGCCGACGCGACGTTCCCCTGCGCCGCCGTGATCGTCGCCCTCCCCTGGCGGGCGGCTGCGCGGCTGCTGCCCGACGTCGTACCGGCCGCCGACGAGCGGCTCGTCGGCTCGCCGATCACCGCCGTGCATCTGTGGTTCGATCGCGACGTCATCGACCTGCCGCACGCGGTGCTCGTGGGACGGGTATCGCAGTGGGCGTTTCGTGGCGACAGCCCGGGCCATTGCCAGGTCGTGATCAGCGCGTCCCGCGACCTGCTCGGCGGCGACCGCGACGCGCTCCTCGACCGCGTTGTCGCCGAGATCAGGGACGTGTTTCCGGCGGCCCGCGCGGCCCGGCTGCTCGCATCCCGGATCGTCACCGATCCCACGGCCGTGCTTTCCGTGCGGCCCGGCGTCGAGGCGGTCAGGCCGGCGCCGCGGACCGCGGTGCCGGGCCTGTTCCTGGCCGGAGACTGGACCGCCACCGGCTGGCCCTCGACGATGGAAGGGGCGGTCCGCAGCGGCCGCGGCGCCGCCGAGGCGCTGGCCGCGGCCGGAGGCAGGCCGCTGCGGGCGCTGGTCGACGATCTCCCCCGGGGGTGGCTCGTGCGGCTCGTCGCCGGCTGACCGACGCATCGTCAGGGCGGCAGCGCGCGGCACAGGTCGACGAGGGCCGCGGCGAGGGTTCGAGCGTCCACGACCGCATGCTCGTACAGCCGCCACAGGTCGACGGCGGCGCCGGGCCGGCGGCCGATCGCCGCCAGGGCCGCGCCCAGCCGGCGCAGCGTCGGCTGCGGCTGCGTCAGCCGGGCGACCTCCGCCGGCAGGTTCTGCGTCGCATCGTCGGAGATCACCCGCATCGCGGCGCAGGGCAGTCCGGCGGCCGCCGCCACGCCGGCCACCGCATGCGTCTCCATGTCGACGAGCTGTCCGCCGCTGCGGGCGGCCAAGGCCCGCTTCGCTTCCGCCGTCGCCTGGATCTCGTCCACCGTCACGATCGTCAGCGGACCTGCATCAGCGCCGGCCAGGAGAGACAGTGGACTGTCTCCCGTGCACGTCACCGCGCGGGTGGGGCGGACCACGCCCCCCCGGGCCAGTCCCGCATCGAGGCCGCCGGCGAATCCCGCGCAGACGAGCAGCCGTGGCCGGTGGCCGGCGATCAGCCGTTCCGCCGCCCGCGTCGCCGCGGCCCGGCCGACCCCCGAGACGCACCACGCCACGCGCCGGTCGGCGACGGTGCCCTCGAGGAGCGTAAGGTCGGCCGCCCGGGTCTCGACGCGTTTCGCGACACGTCGGTCGAAGGCATCGGCCTCGAGTGCGAGTGCGAACACGATCCCGGCCGCGCAGTGGTCGGGTGAGCCGGAGCCGATCGTGGATGACGATCCCATCGTGTCGCCCGTGGCGGGCCGTGTCAGCGGCCGCCGACGATCAGGGAGAACGGGTTCCACCACCGGCAAACTGGATCGGCGCACGCTGCGCCAACTGGGGCCATCTGCGTCGGCAGCCGCGGCGGCGTCTCGACCGGGGCGTATCCCCCGGCCCGGTGCAGCCGCACCGTCACGGTCGTGCCTCGGCCCGGTTCGCTCGCCACGGCGATCGTCCCGCCATGCCGCTCCACGATCGCGCGGCAGATCGGCAGACCGAGGCCGCCGCCACGGTCGCCGCCGCGGGTGCGGGCCGGATCGGCTTTGAAGAACCGGTCGAAGACCCGGGGCACGTCGGCCGGCGCGATGCCGATGCCCGTGTCCCGGATCTCGAGGAGCACGGCCCCGTCGTCTCCAGCGGATGAAAGCGACACCCGCACCCTGCCCCCCTCCGGCGTGAAGCGGATGGCGTTGTCGAGGAGGTTGCCGAAGACCCGGCGAAACTGCGCTGCATCACCGCGGGCCACCATGGGGGGGACGGACACGACGTGCAAGTCGATGCCCCGGTCCTCGGCCGCAGCGCCGAACATCGCCACGGCGTCCCGGGCGAGCAGGTCGAGGTCGACCGTGGCGCTGGCCCCGGCGGCCGGCTCGTGATCCGCCTCGGCGAGCAGGAGCAGGTCGTTGGTGAGCGTGGCGAGGTGTGCCGTCTCGTCGAGGACATCCCCGAGCGCGGTGCGGTATTCGTCTGCCGACCGCTCCCGCGACACCGTGCACTCCAGCCAACTGCGGATCGCGGCCAACGGGCCGCGCAGCTCGTGGGCGGCATCGGCGAGGAACTGCCGCTGCCGATCGACGTGGTCGGCGACCTGATCGAGGAGCCGATTGATGGTCTCTGCCAGCTGGTCGAGTTCGTCGCCGCTGCCGCGCACAGCCAGCCGGTCGCCGAGCCGCGTCGGCCGCAGGCTGGCGGCCGTGTGCACGATCCCGGCGATCGGCCGTGTCGCGCGGATGGCCAGCCAGTAGCCTGTCAACGGCGTCAGCAGCGCCAGTGCCAGGCCCACGGGGGCGAGCGACTTCGTCAGGGCGAGCACGGAGGCGTCGCGGCTGGCCGTCGACATGCCGATGCGAACGTGGAGCGAGCCCGCTCCGGGAACATCGATCCGGCGGCGGACGTACCGATAGCCGGGGAGTTGCACGACGTTCTCCAGCCGCTCCTTGCGGGCCGGCGGGAACACGGCCACCGCGTCGGGGCAGCGGTCGCTGCGCCAAATCGTATCCCCAGTCTCGGTGAGCAGCTGGCTGAACCAACCGCGCTCCCCGTGGCTGGCCGACTTGCGCTCCAGGATCTCGACCAGGGGCGCGGTGCCGGACGGGAAGGCCGCGCTGGCGAGGCCGATCTCGGTGCACTCGCCGCGCAGCTCGGCATCGATCTCGCGGTCGAGGGCCGCGCTGGCCGAGAGGCGAACCGCGACGATGCAGGCCAGCACCATGAACAGGGCGACGACGGTGTTCCAGATCGTCAGCCGGCCCCGCAGCGATGTCCAGGCCGGCCGTTCAGTCAGTGACCAGCGCATAGCCCCGGCCCCGGATGGTGTTGATCAGCGAGTCGTTCCGTCCCTTGTCGATCTTGCCGCGCAGGCGGTTGATGTGCACCTCGACGACGTTCGTCGGACCGTCCCACGTGAAGCCCCAGGCATGCGTGCAGAGCATGCTGCGGGTCACGACCTGCCCGGAGTGGCGCATCAGCAGTTCGAGGATGCTGGCCTCGGTGGGCGTGAGATCGGTCGTCCTGCCGTCGATCGTCGCCTGTCTGCGGCCGACGTGCAGCACGATGGGGCCGACCGCGATCTCCGCCGCGGGCCCGTCCGACGAGCGGCGCCGCAGGGCCTCGATCCGCGCCAGCAGTTCGTCGAGGGCGAACGGCTTGACGACGTAGTCGTCGGCGCCGGCCGCGAAGCCCGCCAACCGCTCCGGCACGGTGCCGAACGCCGTGAGGACGATCACCGGCGTGCGGATCCCGGCGGCCCGGGCCGCCCTCAGCAGCTCCATCCCGCCGACCTTGGGCAGCATCAGATCGAGCACCACGAGGTCGGCGGAGGCGAGGGTCATGTCGCGGGCCGCCTGGGCGCCGTCGGACACCCAGGTGCAGTGGTGACCGCGTTCCTCGACCGCCTGGGAAATGGACCGGGCGAGGAGCGGATCATCCTCGACGATGGCGACGTGCATGAGACCGCTCCCGTGTGGCAGAGACCGCGCTGTCCAGTCGCGGTGAACCGGGTGCCCCGCCGGACGACAGGATACCGCGCCGCCGGCCCGCCCGACCCTACTCCCACTCGATCGTGGCCGGGGGCTTGGAGGAGACGTCGTAGACGACCCGGTTGACCCCCCGGACCTCGTTGATCACGCGGGTGGAAATCGCCGCCAGCACCTCGTAGGGGAGGTGGCTCCAGTCGGCCGTCATGAAGTCCTCGGTCTCCACCGCCCGGACCGCCAGCACGTCGTCGTAGGTCCGCGCGTCCCCCATGACACCGACGCTCTGCACGGGGAGGAGGACGGCGAAGGCCTGCGACACCGTGCGCATCAGCCCGGCCCGGTCGAGCTCCTCGAGCACGATCGCGTCGGCCTCCCGCAGCCGGTCGAGCCGCGGCCCGGTCACCTCGCCGAGACAGCGGACGGCGAGGCCCGGCCCCGGGAACGGATGCCGCCAGACGATCCGTTCGGGCAGGCCGAGCTGCAGGCCCAGCCGGCGGACCTCGTCCTTGAACAAGTCGCGGAGCGGCTCGATGAGCTCGAACTGCATGTCCTCCGGCAGGCCGCCGACGTTGTGGTGGAGCTTGATCGTGGCGGCGGGCCCGTCCGGGGCGGCGCCGCTTTCGATGACGTCGGGATAGAGCGTCCCCTGGGCGAGGAACCGGGCGCCGCTGATCTTCGCCGCCTCGTCGTTGAAGCACTCCACGAACACCCTGCCGATCCGGCGCCGCTTCTCCTGCGGCTCCGTGACCCCGGCGAGCGCGGCCAGGAACCGGTCGGCGGCCGGCACCACGTGCAGGTCGGTCTTGAAGTGTCCCGTGAACTCCTCGATCACCGCCGCCGCCTCGTTCCTACGCAGCAGGCCGTTGTCGACGAGGATGCAGGAGAGCTGGTCGCCGATTGCCCGCGACAGGAGCGCGGCCACGACGGCCGAATCGACGCCCCCCGACAGGCCGCAGATCACCCGATCGCGGCCGACCCGGCTGCGGATCTCGGCGATCATCGAGGCGGCGAAGTCCTCCAGCCGCCACGAGCCGCTGCAGCCGCATGCCGAGCGGAGAAAGTTGGCGAGGATCCGCCCGCCGGCCGGCGTGTGCGTGACTTCGGGGTGGAACTGCAGCCCGTAGACGGGTCGCGACCGGTGCCGCACGGCGGCCAGCGGGCAGGTTGCCGTGCCCGCCAGTGGCACGAAGTCCGCCGCCACGTCGGCGACCTGGTCGCCGTGGCTCATCCAGACCTCCGTCCGGGCCGGCACCCCGGCGAACAGAGGGTCGTCGGTCAAGACGTCGCACGTCGCCCGGCCATACTCGCGGGCCTCGGCCCGGCCCACTCGGCCGCCGAGGGCGTCGCAGACCAGCTGCATGCCGTAGCAGATGCCGAGCACGGGGATGCCGAGGTCGAAGAGCCGCGGATCGCAGCGCGGCGCCCCGGTCTCGTAGACGCTCGCCGGCCCCCCCGAGAGGATGATTCCGCGCGGGGCGAGGGCCCGGACCCGGTCGGCGTCGATGTCGTGTCGGACGATCTCGCAGTAGACGTGCTGCTCGCGGACGCGGCGGGCGATCAGCTGTGCGTACTGGGATCCGAAGTCGAGGACGAGGACGCGTTCGAGTTGCTGCGCGTTGGGGGTGTGCGGCTGCGCGGCCGTGTGGGCCGGCCGTTCCCCGGGCCGCGAGGGTGCGCTGGAGGTCATGGTGGCCGTGGTCAGGCTTGGATCGGGGGAAAGAAAGCCGGCCAGTATAGCGCCGCGGCGGCTTTCACGCGACCGGGCGGGGGCATCGCGGGAAACCCGCTTGGGTGTGGCCGGAGGGGGGCACTATAGTGCCTGCCCATGGACATCCTGCTCACCAACGACGACGGCATCTTCGCCCCCGGGCTCGAGGCCCTCGGGCGGGTCCTCCGCACCCTTGGTGACGTGCACACGGTCGCCCCGGCCACGGAGCAGAGTGGGGTCGGGCATGCGATCACGTTTCTAACCCCGTTGACGGCGAAGGAAATCTTCGTCGCGGGCGCGAGCCGGGGCTGGGCCGTCGATGGCAGTCCGGCCGACGCCGTCAAGCTCGGGATCTCCGCGTTCTGCCCGCGTCGGCCCGACCTCGTCGTCAGCGGCATCAACAGCGGCCTCAACGCCGGGATCAACGTGCTCTACTCCGGCACAGTGGCGGCGGCCATCGAGGGGGCGTTCTTCGGGATCACGAGCATCGCAGTGTCGCTCGAATGGGACGAGCACGCCGACTACGCACGGGCCTCCGAGATCGCCCTCGACGTGATCTCCGCGCTGCTCGCCCGCAGGCCCGCGGCCGGCAGCCTGTTCAACCTCAACATCCCGACGCGGGCCCTGCGCGGCACGCCCGAGCTGCGGGTCGTGCCGATGAGCGTGGCCCGCTACGGCGAAGCCTTCGAACGCCGGCACGACCCGCGCGGCAGGCCCTACTACTGGGCGACGAACGAGCCGCCGCCCCCCCCCTCGCCGCTGGAGTCGGACGTGACGGCGCTGGCGGCGGGAGCCGTGACGCTGACACCGCTCGACTACGACCTCACGCATCGCGCCGGCCTCGACGCGCTCGCAGAGGGGCCGTGGCAGATCCGGACGGCCTGGATCACCAGACCCTGAGAACCTTCAGGGCCAGGCCGATCGCCACGATCACGCCGACGCCAACCGCGACCCAGAACCCGATCGGCAACGCCGCAAGGCCTTGCTTTCGCTGGAGCTCCGCCGGTGCCGCCTGCGGTTCGGTGCCGGCCTTCGCGGCGGCCGGACCGCCAGACTTTGCGGCGGCTGGAGCGCCGGCCTTTGCGGAGGCCGGTGACGGAGGGGCGGTGCTTCGCGGAGCGGCGGCCTTGGGGCCGGTGTCGATGCGAATCTCCCCATGTGTGTCGGGCCCCGTGGGCTGGTTCTGACCGCCGCGGCCGACGGCGGAACCGCCCGGGATGCCGTGCGTTCCAGAATCACCATTCGGCCCCGGCCGCCGTCTCACGACCGGAATTCCACTGGAACTCGACTCCGGCCCCGTTCCGGGCCCCTCGAGGCTGCCGATCACCGACGAGCCGGATTCGCCCGCCCCGCGCCGCTGGAGGACGGGCCGCCGCAGCGGTTGCCGGTCGGGTCGGCCCAGGCCGCCCTCCTGCCCGAGCCAGGCCCCCAGCGAATCGGCCACTTCGCGGGCCGTCTGCGGCCGGGCATCGGGATGCTTCTCCAGCATGCGGTAGTACAACTCCACGATCGCCGGCGGCACGTCGGCCCGCGCCTCGAGGATGTTCGGCGGCCGCTGCTTCATCTGGGCCTGGATCCGCTCCACCAGCGTTCCCTTGGCGAAGGGGGCGCGGCCGGTGAGGATGTAGAACAGCGTGCAGCCGAGGGCGTAGATGTCTGAGCGGGCGTCGGCGAGATGGCTGTCGCGGGCCTGCTCAGGCGACAGGTAGTCCGCCGTGCCGAGCACCTTCTCGTCGTACGTCCGGGTCAGCGACTCGTCCTCCGAAGCGCCTTCGAAGGCGAGGCCGAGATCGAGGATCTTGACAACACCGCGCTTGTCGAGCACGAGGTTCGCCGGCTTGATGTCGCGGTGGACGAGCCCCTCCTCGTGGGCGTGCTGGAGCCCGAGCGCCGCCTGGCGGATGAAGTCGACGGCGTCGCGGATCTCGAGCGGCCCGTCCCGCTTCACCTTGGCATGCAGATCCTCCCCGTCCACGTATTCCATGGCGATGAAGTGGATCGAGCCGGACGTGTCGAGGTCGAACGTGCGCACGATGTTCGGATGGCTGAGCCGGGCCGCATGCCGTGCCTCGCGTTCGAAGCGGGCGAGGAAGGAGGACTGCTCGACCCGCTTCAGGGGGAGCACCTTGATCGCCGCCTTGCTCCGCAGCGTGACGTGTTCCGCCAGATAGACGGTGCTCATGCCCCCAATGCCGAGCACGCGGAGCAGCCGGTACTTGCCGAGCACGAAACCCTTGTGCCGTCCCTTGAGCAATTGATCGATCTGCCAGCGAGTGAGCAGGCCGCCGTCGATGAGCGATCCCACCAGTTCCTCGGGCACCGGCAGCGAACGATCGGGCCAGCGGGCGAGGGCGGCCTCGAGCCGGTGCGGTTCCACGAGTCCGCTCTTGTGGAGAACGGTCACGAAGTCGTCGATGGAGCGGACTGGCTCGGCCACGATGGGAAAGATTCCTCGGCTCTGCGCGGCGGACGTTGCCACGGGCCTCCCGCCTCCCTAGCATACCGCGGTTTCCGGGGCCGGAGCGACCCTCCCCCGGCGGGCCCGTCGCCCGGGGTATCCCGTGGACATCGTCCTTTACACCCGTCGCGGTTGCCATCTCTGCGAGGCGGCCGAGGATCTGCTCGCCCAGGTGGGGGTTGGCGTCCGCCTCGTGGATATCGACACCGTCACGGCCCTGCGCGATCGCTACGGCCTGCGGGTGCCGGTCCTGGAAATGGACGGGCAGCCGATCACCGAGGGGCGATTCCGGGAGGAAGACGTCCGCCGGCTGCGGCGCGTGCTCACGCGAGGTTGATCCCGCGGCGGCCGAGGGCGGCCAGCAGGCCGGTCGTCGATTCGAAGACCTCGGCGTCCCAGCCGGCCTGCCGGGCAGCGGCGACGTTGTCCGGCAGGTCGTCGCAGAAGAAGATCCGCTCCGGCGGCACGCCCGCGAGGCGGGCCGCCGTGGAGTAGATCTCCGGTTCGGGCTTCATCTGCCGCACCTCGTGGCTGAGCACGATCGGCGAAAAATGCCCCGGCAGAATCGCGTAGCCGGCGTCGACGAGATGCCGCCAGTGCGGGTCGCAGGTGTTCGAGAGGATGCCGATCGGGCAGCCTGCCCGCTCCAGGGCCGCGATCACTGGGACGATGGCGACGTTGAGCGTGAACATGTCGCTGGCGGCGAGCGCCAGGTCGGCCGCGTCCGACTTGGTTTCCGTGCGCCGGGAGAACTCCGCATGGAATTCTCCCCAGTCGATCGCCCCACGCTCCAGCCGCGCCTGCAAACCTCCCTCCATCACCACCTCGTGAATCCGTCCGGGATCGGCGCCGCTGACGGCGCTCATCTGCCGGAACGACCGCGGCCTGTCGAACAGGAACAGGACGTTGCCGAGGTCGAAGAACACGAACGCGGGCTGGTGCATGGACGTACTGCGCGGCGGATGCCGTTCAACGGGGTACGGGAAGGGACTCTATCGGCACGGCGGGCCCGGGGGCGATGACCGCGCCGGGGGGGAGTTGTTCGGGCGGAATCGGGGCGCCGTACACGGGGCCCGGCGGCGCGGCGCCGGGGCCGGGGAACGTCGGGTTCGCGTTGCCCCCGTCGGGGGCCTGGTAGTAGGGCTCCGGCTGCGGCACCGGGGCGACGCCGAGTTTTGCCAGCAGTCGGGTGAGCATCCGTTGCTCGAGCAACGGATCGGGCCCGAGCGGGATCCAGCCGAGGGTCGCCGTCGGGGTGGCGACCGGCCGGGGCTGATCGCCGACCTGCTGCCCGAGCGTGGGCAGGGGCGTGCCGTAGCGATAGAGCGAATCGTCATTGCGGAACGACGCCCCGCCGGCGGTGGCCCGCATCGGCCGGGCGACGTGCTCCAGCTCCTTCTGCACCGCGACCTCGATTCGCCAGCCGGCGGGGTCGGCCGCGAGCCGCAGCGTGCCCACGCGACGAATCGACTGCATCGTCGCCTCGAGCCGCTCGCGGAAGCCGACCGAGTCGGCCCGCCAGGGCTCGAGCAGCGTGGCGCCTGTCTGGGGGAAGGTGTCGATCCGTCCCTCGGTCGGCACGCCATCGTTGAAGATCACCCGCTGTTCCTGCCGGATCTTGAAGAAGTCGTCGGCCACGTCGACGAGGTGCTTCCAGACGAACTCGGCGTCGAGCGGCGGAATGACGACGGAGTTGCGCGGGGCCGCGGGGGTGACGGCAGCCAGCGGTCCGGCGGGCCCGATGACGGTCCCTGCCGGGAGCGGCGCGAAGGGGTTGGGTGCCTGTCCCGGCGCCGGCAGGGGCTCGGCCCCGCGCACCTGTCCGGCGGCGAGGCTGATCGCGAGGGCGACGGGCTGAAGGAATCGACGCATCGGGGGCATGCCGGCGGGAATCGGGGGCGGGATCGTCGTCGATCGCGCATCCGGGTTCAAGGCCATTTTCCGCCGCGGAGGCGGCCCCGCTGGCCGCGGAACAGGCCGAAGCCCGCCGAGCGTGCCGGCCGCCCGGATGCCCCGCCGCCCCGGCTGGCTATCGGTCGAGCGGCAGGATCCAGACGTTGCGGAACCGGGTCGGGCTGTCGTGATCCTGGAGGAAGAGCGGGCCCTGGCCCGTCTCCAGCAGCCGGCTCTCGATCCGGCGGAGGTGGTCCGTCGCCCCGTGCAGGTACGGATGGAAGGGGGACCGTGGCTCGGTGAACGCGACGCCGTTCTGCACGAGCCGGCCGTTGAGCCAGGCGGTCACCCGGCCCGGCGTGGTGATCCGGCCGGCCGCGTCACGCCGCGGCGCGATGAAGCGGATGTCGAACACCTGCCACTCCCCCGCCGGCCGCGCGGCATTCACGATCGGCGCGGCGTAGCGATACAGCGCCCCCTGGTCCTGATCGCCGGGGGGCTGTGCGTTGGCAGAGTCGTAGATCTGCAGCTCGTAGTGGCCGTGCAGGTAGATGCCGCTGTTGCCGCGGGCGGCGGGATTGGTGGCGAACTCGACGTGGATGTCGGCGTCGCGGAACGACGCTCTCGACACGATGTGGTTCGACCGCGCGCCGTTCGGCCGCACCTCGAGCACGCCGTCGCGGACCGGCCAGTCGATCGCCCCACCGGCCGTGCTCGTGAAGGCCGGGCCGGCGGCCGCGGCAGCGGCGCCGATGAGCAAGATCGCGCCGGGCGGCGGCTGCACCGGCAGCGGGGCCTGAAGCGGATGGAAGGCGGGATGATCGGGTCCGGCCGGCGGCCGGCCGAGCAGTGTCCGGTCGGCGAAGTCGGCGAACCGCTCCCAGTCGTAGTCGATCAGGTCGTGGCGACCCGTGCGCACGTGGTAGCCGATCGTCCGGCCCACCGGTGTGTCGACCGGGGGCCAGTCGGTCGTGCCCAGCCCCTCGAGGTCGTGGAGCTTCCACGCCGGTCCGGCCGCGACCGCCGCGAGGAACTCGCCGCGCGGATCGGCCCAGCGGTCCTCGCCGGCGCTGGCCACGTACAAGGGCCGGGGCGCCGCCATCGCCAGGAGCACGTGCTGGTCGAAGGGCATCTCCGTCTCGCGGCCGGCGAAGCGGGCGAACGCCGGGCAGAACCAGTGGGGGAAGCGCCGGCCGATGGCCGCGACCGACTCGCCGAAGTTGCGCCGCGACAGGGCCGCGCCGGCGCAGCCCGACTCGTTGGACACGACCATCGCGAACCGCTCGTTGCAGGCGCCGGCCCACAGCGCCGCCTTGCCGAGCCGGGAATGACCGACCACGATCACGCGGCCGGGATCGACCTCGGGGAGCGTTCGCAGCCAGTCGAGGATGCGCGACAGGCCCCAGGCCCAGGCGCCGATCGCGCCCGGCTCGTCGTCGGGCAGGTCGCCGCCGGCGGGGCGGCCGAGGGCCGGTAGCAGGCTGTCACCGCGGCCGTCCGGCCGGTCGGGAAAGAAATCGCCGCAGCAGGCCGTGGCCATGCCGTAGCCGCGTTCGAGCATCCGTTCCACCGGCCAGCGCTGGGCGCAGATGCCGCGCGAACCGGCGCCGGCCCGGTTGCCGACGATGCCGGCCCCGGCCGCGTCCGCCAGCCATGCCGAGCAGAGGCGGATGCCCGGGTCGGGGTGCTCCGCCTGGTTGCCGTGGAAGTTCAGGCCGAGAAACACCGGCACGGGACGATCCGACCGCGGCAGGTAGAGGAGCACGTCCACGAGGTTCGCGGCGTCCCCCATCCGCAGCCGGGCCTGAACGCGAACGGCGGGGAGGTCGCCCGCCAGCGTGACCGGCGTCCGCTCGACGGCGCCGGCGGCGGTCACGTCCACGGCGGGCAGCCGGCGGCCGAACAGGTTCTTCTCGAGCAGCGCGAACTGATGGGGGCGGACGGTGTCGCGCCAGGCCGCCACGGACGTCGCCCGGGTTCCATTCGGGCCCGCGAGGAGATCGGGGAGCGCGGAGGTGCCGACCTTCGCCTCGTCGTAGTTCACCGCCGGCTCGGCCGGCACGGCGAGCCCGCCCGTTGCGAGCAGCAGGCAGGCCGCGGCCGCCACGCTGCGGGTGCTCGAGCACGGGATCGGGGCGGCGGCTGCCATGAGGTGTGTTCGGGCGCGTGCCGGCGGGCGCTCAGGGGGCGGGCCGCACGTCGCAGGCGACCCGGAGGCCAAAGTAGTTCCGCGCCAGCTGGGGGCCGATCATCGTTTCGTTGCGGCCCCGAAACGCCGCCTGGCAGCGCCGCGGGACGTCGCCATAGGCGCCGCCGCGGAACACGCGGTGCGTCCCCTCGGGCCGCACCGGGTCGTCCGCCGGCAGGTGATGGGGGAATTTCTCCACGTCGTAAGCGTCGATGCAGGGCTGGTAGAGGTTGCCATGCATGTCGTGCAGGCCCCACGGGTTGGCCGGATGCCGGTCCACCGGGGTCGGCCGGCCGATCTTGCTTTCTATGCAGTTCATCTTCGTCGTGTCGCGGTCGTTGCCGTACCAGTACTTCGTGGTCGTGCCGGCCCGACAGGCGTACTCCCACTCGGCCTCGGTCGGCAGCCGGTAGGTGCGGCCGGCCCCCCGCTCCTCGGGCAGGTCGTTGAGTGCGGCGCAGAACTCGCGGGCCGCGTTCCAGGAGATCGTGTCCACGGGCAGGACGGCCGGATCCCCTTCCTTGTGGGACGACGGGTTCTTGCCCATCACCGCCTCGTACTGCTTCTGCGTCACCAGGGTCGCGCCGAGGTGGAAGGGCTTGGTGATCCGCACCTGGTGCGGCTGGTTGTAGTGCCACTCCTTGTCCCCCATCGTGAACTCGCCGGCCGGGATCGCCACCAGCCGCATGCCGACCGAATTCGTGAAGCCGCCCAGGGCCGCCGGGCGGGGGGCATCGGGTTCGGCCGCGGCCGCGCCGGCGTTGCCGAGCAGGAGGGCGAGGCCGAGGATCGCGGACCGCCGCAGCGGGCCGCGCGGGTGTCGGGGAAAGGGTGCGGCTCCGCACATGCGACGTCTCTGTCCTGGCCTGAAACCGGCGCTCGACCGGATGCAAGAAGAGTGTAGCGGAACGCCGGGATCCGGTCGCCCGGCGCGGCCGAGCGGCGGCCGGCGCTCGCGCGCGGCCGCCGGCCGCTTGCGACCGGTGTTCTGCCGGGGCTATGTTTCGCGCGGCCGGCGCCGGGTGGCGCCCGGCGTGCGTCCCTTCCTGCGTCCCTAGCCCAACGGCCCCCCATGACCGGTTCTGCCGCGACTCCCGAGAGCCCGGTCCCGCGCCGCTCGTTTCTGGCCCGATCTTCCGCCGTCGCACTCGGGCTCGGGGCGATCGACGTCGTCGCGCAGGCCGATCCGGCGCCGGCGCCGCGCCCACCGGATGCCGCACCGGCGCCCTGGAAATACTGCCTCAACACCAGCACCATCCAGGGCCAGGTCGTTCCCCTTGTCGATCAGATCGAGGTCGCCCGGCGGGCGGGCTACGATTCGATCGAAGTCTGGCTGCGCGACATCGACACCTTCCAGCGCGGCGGCGGGATGCTCGCCGACGCCCGTAAGCGGATTGCCGACGCCGGCCTGACGGTCGAAAGCGCGATCGCCTTCGCGCCATGGATCGTCGCCGACGACGCCGCGCACGCGAAGGCCATCGATCAGGCGAAGCGGGACATGGAAACGATCGTCGCCATCGGTGGCACGCGGATCGCGGCCCCGCCGGCGGGAGCAGTCGATGGGGAGCGTCTCGATCTCGACCAGGCGGGCCGGCGCTATCGGGCCCTGCTCGAAGCCGGTCGCCAGGTCGGGTGCATCCCGCAACTCGAGGTCTGGGGCTTTTCCCGAAACCTGTCCCGGCTCGAGGAGGTCCTGTATGTGGCCGCGGCCGCACGGCATCCCGACGCCTGTGTGCTGCCGGACGTCTACCACCTCTACAGAGGCGGTTCGAATTTCGACGACCTGGCGCTGCTGGCGGGCAGCAAGATCCACGTATTTCACGTCAACGACTATCCAGACCTGCCGCGCGACGCGATCACGGATGCCGATCGCGTTTATCCGGGCGACGGCGTCGCGCCGCTGATCCGGATCCTCAGGACCGTGACGGCGAGCGGCTTCAGGGGCGTGCTTTCGCTGGAACTGTTCAACCCCACCTACTGGCGCATGCCGCCACTCGACAACGCGACGGAGGGCCTGCGGAAGATGCGGGCGGCCGTCGAGCGGGCCCGCGCCGGTTGAAATCGGCGCGGCCGGGCGGCGGCCGCCTCTGGCCGGCAGGGCCGGCACGATCGACACGATCCGCACCGCGGCGCCGGCCGGCCCCGGGGCGGGCGGCGGCCCGGCAGCCTGCCGATACCGAGGGTAGCCTTGCATCCCCGCCCTGCCGCTGTCCGGACCAGCCATGAAGACATCTGCGTCACCGTCGCCTCCGCCCGGCTTCAGCCTCGTGGAACTGCTGGTCGTGATCGCGATCGTGGCCGCGCTGCTCGGCCTGCTCCTGCCCGCCGTGCAGATGGCGCGGCAGGCCGCGGCCCGCACCGGCTGCCGCAGCGACCTCAGACAGATCGGCATCGCGCTGCAGGCCCACCTCGAGGCGAAGAAGGCGTTTCCGTTCGCGTCGGGGCGGCCGCGGCCGGGCACGATCAAGCACCAGGATTCCCGGCACATCGAGGGTGTCGAATACATCCGCCCCCAGTCGTGGGCGGTCAGCATCCTCCCCTACGTGGAGCAGCCGGCGATCGCCGCGCTCTACGACATGTACTGCCTGGCCTGCGCTCCCGAGGACCAGGAGCCGACGGTGGTCTCGGCGCCGATCGGGTTGTTCAACGCCCGCTCGGGCGTCGCTGGCGGCATTGACTTCGCCGCCCTGCTCGGACCCGGTCCGGTGGTCCCCGATCTCGGGCTGCGCGTCGAGCAGTGGTGCTATCCCGCGTCGCCGACGCCGGCGGAGTTCACGGGACTGCTCGTCCCCGAGGGGCTCGGCTGGATCGAGGGGGGCTCCGGCTACCGGTTTCCGATCGCCTCCCGGCCGGTCCGGGAGATCAGCGTGACCGACGGCCTGTCGAACACGCTGGTGCTGGCCGAGAGCGGCGACCATTCGACCGACGGCGGGCTGACCTGGAACACGCCCCGCTACTGCTGGCCGTTCATGGTCGACGTGGGCCGGTATGCGGACGCGGGCCGCGGCGCGGCGGAGTCGGTGGTGGCCCGCTCCCTGCTGCCGCGGTCCCGCCGCGCCGACGGGCTCGTCGTGGCGCTCGCCGGCGACGGCTCGGTGCGGTTGCTCGACGAAACGCTCGACGCCGCCATCCTCGCCGCGCTCGTCAGCCGCGCCGGCGGTGAGCGTCCCTGACGGGCGTCAGCAGCAGCCGAGCCGGCCGGCGAGCTCGCCGAAGCGACGCTCGTGGCGGCCGTTGGAGGTGTGCATGTGCTCCCCCTGGGATATGACCCGCAGCCGGTCGTCGCGGTCGAGCCCCTGACCGCGGAGGATCCGCTCGAAGGGGGCCCGGATGGGGGCGTAGACGACGAGCAGCTTGTGCTCGTCGAACTGCACCTCCAGCGACTGCTCGGGATGCATCACGGCGATGCCGCTGCAGCCGTCGTTGAGGAGCAGGTCCTCGAAGTCCCAGAGGATGCTTTCCAGCACGAGCCGCTCGATGCCGGAGCGGGTGAACTCGCGCCGCCCGGCGGCCTCGTCGTGCGTCGATTCCAGCACCACGTCGCAGGTGTCGCCGAGCGGGTCGAGCAGCGCCATGAACGTCTCGAACAGCGTCTCCCCCGACACGGCCGCGACCAGCGCCGGCAGCCGCGACCCGCCGGCGGGATCGACGAAGGCGTCGTGGCGGTAGCCGGCGCGGGGCACGACGTCGAGCCGCCAGCCGGGCCGAATCGCGTCGGTGAGCAGGAACCGGCCGTACTGGGCGCGGGCGAGGTGGGCATCGAGGGCGGCGCCGTCGGGCGCGGCCGGCTGCTCGTCGGGAATCGAGACGGCCTTGAGGGGGGGCGCGGAGCGGGTCACCGGGGCGGGATTGTCGGGAAGTCGCATGATGGGCTGCCAGGTGAAGGGGCCGTCCCGGCGATCGCAGGGGCGGAACAGCACAAACGTAGGACACGGTTTGGCACCGTGCGGCGGCAGGGGAGAATTGGCGGATTTCGGGGCGGGAGCGTGCCGGGGGGCCGGCCGTTGCCCTGCCCCGGCCCGCCGCCCCATAATCGTCCGTTTTCGACCGCGGCCCCAGCCTCGGACCCAGCTCGGACCCAGACTGAGACTCGGACCCAGACTCGGACACAGACCCAAGGAACGGCCCTATGGACGGGAAAATCGTCGCCACCGGCATCACCTTCGACGACGTGCTGCTGGTGCCGCGGCACTCCGCCGTGGTGCCCGCCGAGACCGACGTCTCGACGCGGCTCACCCGGGGCATCGCCCTCAACATCCCGATCGTCAGCTCGCCGATGGACACGGTCACCGAGAGCGAGATGGCGATCGCGCTGGCCCAGGAAGGGGGCCTGGGGGTGATCCACAAGAACCTGTCCGTCGACCGGCAGGCGGAGGAGGTGGACAAGGTCAAGCGCAGCGCCAACGGCATCATCGTCGATCCGGTGACCCTGCCGCCGTCGGCCACGGTCGCCCGGGCCCGCGATGTGATGGATCAGTACAACATTTCGGGCGTGCCGATCACCGCCGAGGATCGCAGGCTCGTCGGCATCATCACCCGGCGCGACCTGCGGTTCCTGGAGAGCGGCACGACGCCGATCGCCGAAATCATGACGAAGTCGGGCCTCGTCACGGCCACCGGGGCCGTCTCCCTCGACGAGGCCGAGAAGATTCTCATGGCCAACAAGGTGGAGAAGCTGCTCCTCGTCGACCGGGCCGGACTGCTCACCGGCCTGATTACGATCAAGGACATCGACATGATGAAGCGCTTCCCCAACGCCTGCAAGGATCGGCAGGGCCGGCTCCGGGTCGGCGCGGCGGTGGGGGTGTTCGACTACGAGCGGGCCGAGAACCTGATCGCCAAGGGGGTCGACATGCTGGTCGTGGACAGCGCCCACGGCCATTCGGCGAACGTCATCGAGACCGTCGCGGCAATCAAGAAACGCTGGGAGATCGAGGTGGTTGCGGGAAACGTGGCAACCCGGGAAGGCTGTCGCGATCTCATCAAGGCTGGCGCGGATGGAGTCAAAGTTGGGATCGGTCCCGGGTCGATCTGTACCACACGGGTCATCTCCGGCGTCGGTGTTCCCCAGATCACGGCGGTCTGGGAGGCGGCGACGGAGGCGGCCGGTGCCGGCGTGCCGGTGATCGCTGACGGAGGCATTCGCTACTCGGGAGACATCACCAAGGCGATCGCCGCCGGAGCCCACGCCTGCATGATCGGGGGCCTGCTGGCGGGGGTCGCGGAAAGCCCGGGACAGACCGTTCTCTACCAGGGACGGACGTTCAAGGCCTACCGCGGCATGGGATCGCTGGGGGCGATGGTCCAGGGATCGAGCGAACGCTACCGCCAGAAGGCGACGGGGCGCGGCGGCGACAAGCTGGTTCCGGAGGGAGTCGAGGGCCGGGTCCCCTTCAAGGGGCCCTTGAGCGGATTCGTGTACCAACTCGTCGGCGGCCTGCGGGCCGGCATGGGTTACTGCGGCACGAGGACGATCGAGGAACTCCGGCGCGACGCCCGCTTCATCCAGGTCACCGCCGCAAGCGTCCGCGAGAGCCATCCCCATGACATCGTCATCACGCAGGAAGCCCCGAACTACACGGCCGAGCACAGCAAGTCGGCGGAGTGATCCGCGGTCCCTGCTGCTGGCCGCCCTGCTCTGGGGCCTGCTCCCGGCCGGCGTCGAGGCCCGCGACTGGCGGGCGTTCGCGCGGTCGGCCCCCGAGTCCGCCGACCCGCGGCTCGATCCGGCGTTCCCCCCGGCCGAGCCGGTGACGCTCCTCCCGGCAGCGGCAGTCGCAGCGACGCCGCTCGCGGCCGCGGTCGTCGGCGCGGAGGAGCCGGACGTGGTGCCGGCCGACGCTCCCGCGGACGTCGGCCCGGCCACGTCGGGCGTGCTGGTGGTCGCCGCCGACCGGCCGGCCGAGTCGACGCGGACCGCAGATGCCTGCAGGGAGGACGCGGCAGAATGCCGCGAAGCGCTGCAGAGACTCCGCGCCGATGCGATCTCCGGCATCGATCTCGACATCCGCGTGGCGGGACGGCCGGGGAACGACTACCCCTGCGAGTGCCGGCTCGAGGGGGAGACCTTCCGGCCGCGGAACTTCGCCACCACCATGTTCACCTGGAAGGCCGCCGGCTATTGCCACAAGCCGCTGTACTTCGAGGACTGGCAGCTGGAGCGGTATGGCCATTCGCACGGCGCGCTCGATCCGATCTTCTCCGCCGCGCACTTCTTCGTCTCGCTGCCGGTGCTGCCCTACAAGATGGGGGTCGAATTGCCCTGGGAATGCGTCTATCCGCTGGGCCATTACCGGCCCGGCAACTGCGCCCCGTGGACGATCCCGGCCGTGCCGATCAGCGGCCGCGGCCTGGCCGTGCAGGCGGCGACCGTCACCGGGATCGTGTTCCTCCTCCCCTGAGTGGCTCACGCTCGAGCCACGGGCGGTTCGCTGGGCGGATCAAGGCGGATTCGTATGAGCGGACTGAAGCCAGGTTGCCGACGCGGCGGCGTCAGCGTTTCCGCAGCGTCGCGATGTAGGCGTACCGCCGGCCCACCGACTCGATCGTGACGTCGGCCCGGCCGCTCTGGCCGAGTTCCACCAGGGCCGCCTGCACCTCGGGCCGGTAATGGACGTGGAACACCGCCAGCCACTTCTTCAGTCCGGCCGCGAACACGGCCGGCAGGTCCTGCTGGTCCCAGAAGTCGACGATCAGCATCCGCCCGCCCGGCTTGAGGTTGGCGAGGGCCGCCTCGATCGCCCCCGGCCAGCTGGGCACCATCGACAGGCAGTACGAGAAGAAGATCGTGTCGAAGGGCTCGTCGCGGCCGAAGATCGTCCGGGCATCGAGTCGTTCGGCCAGCCCCTGGCGGAGCCGGATCGGCTCCAGGCCGGCCGCCGGCACCCCGGCCCGGGCGATGCTCCGGGCGGCGGTGTCGAGCATCTCCTGCGAGGCGTCGAGGCCGCAGAGCAGGCCCGGCTGGGGCCGCCGGGCGAGCTTGATCAGGTTGCGGGCCGTGCCGCAGCCCACCTCCAGCGTGGCGCTGCCGGGGTGCGTGGCCACCTTGGCGAGCATCCGGTCGCGACCGAGCAGGTAATAAGCCCGCGTCAGGTCGTAGACGTGCCGCGTGAGCCGGTACATCCGGTCCATCGCGGCCGCCGGGTCGGCGGCCCTGCCTGTGCTCATGAGGCCGCCGATTCCGTCATCTCGTAGAGGTGGAACATGCCATAGATCGCCGACCGGTCCTCGAGGTGGAGCTGCCGCGAGCGTTCCTCCGCGTAGCAGAACCGCTGGCGCAGGGGGCCGGGCAGGGCCGCCTCGATGGGCGATTTCTCCCCCGCCGTCCGGAAGATCACCCGCGTGTTCGGGCCGCCGACGCGGGCGATCTCCCCCCACAACTCGGCGATCACGTGCGGCGGCATCCAGTCCTGGCTGTCGAGCAGGACGAACCCGTTGAGCGCGCCGGGCTGCTCGGTGCGGAGGTGGTCGGCAAGCGAGGCGACGTGCGTCTCCACCCGATCGACGAGCGACTTGATCTTGTCGTAGTTCTCACGCTTCAGGTAGTCGGGCAGCGCCTTGCGGTTCTCGTGGTCGTAGCGCCGCCCGAAGGCCTGCCAGGCGAAGTAGTTGTCGTCGAGCGGGAAGCCGCAGGCCAGCCGCTTGACCCGTTCCCGGTACATGTCGAAGAGTTTGCTGCCGTCCCCCCCCTGCTCCTCCAGCATCGCCGCGTGCTGGCTCGGCGGGATGCCCAGGCTGTAAACGGCGACGGGCTGGCGGCCCATCCAGCGGACGAGCCGGTTGCGGAACAGCGCCGCGTAGGTGTCATCGAAGATCCGCTCCTGCTCGGCCAGCGTGCGGGCCGCGAGCAGCCGGGCCGGGTCGCGCCGCATGCCCTTGGCGAGCCCGTGAACGACGCGGAAGAACTGCCCGAGCTTGGCCTTCTCGTACAGGCCGCGTTTGAAATAGCCGATCCGGCGCGGGCCGACCTTTCGTCCCGGCCAGTCGCTCGATTCCCAGAACGCCCGCGTCTGCGGGTCGAGCGCGTCGCGGATGTAGCGGCGGTAGTTGTCGAGGTTGTCCTCGTGCCGGCCGTAGCCGAAGAACTTGTAGAACGTCTCGTAGTCGGGCAGGTGCTTGATCGCAGCCAGCTTCAGTCGCGTCAGCGACATGTGATTGGCGTTGAGGTCCACCGCCACGATGCGGCGCGGCTCGTGGACGAGGTAGTTGAGGACGTTGCATCCGCCGCTGGAGATCGTGAGCAGGCTGGAGTCCGGGCCGAGCCGCAGCGCCTGGGCGTCGACCCGCGGATCCTCCCAGATCTGGTTGTAGACGAAGCCCCGGAACCAGAGCGTGAACATCCGCTCCAGCAGGCCGCGCTTGGTGGCGAGCCGATTGTGATGCACGGCCTTGCGCAGGCGGTGCGTGTTGGTGTGGGCGGCGACGGTGGTCATGTCGGCTGGCTCCTCGCGCTCGGGCGGCGGTCCGAAGCCGGCAGTTTAGCCGAGCGGGAGCGGAGCCGTCGACGCCGCTGGCATCCCGGCGGCATCAAGGAGTGGCCGGACCGGGTGCCGGTGCCACGGCGTCCGGCGCCGGGGCGATCTGGTCCACGGCGACCGCCAGCCGTCCGAAGGCGTCGTTGACGGCCCGCCCAAGTGCGCCAATCGCCTGGACGTCGGCGGCGAGCCGCTGCGACACCTCCCTGAGCCGGCCCTCGAAGGCGGCGACGGTGGCCGTGGCTGCGGCCACGTCGCGTTGCCAGTTCTTCAGGTCCGCGGCGAGGTCGTCCCCTTCGGTCGAGAGGATCGCGTTCTTGGCGCCGACGCTGGCGGTGGCCGCCTCGAGCCGACTGATCTCCCGGTCGAGGGCGGCGATGTCGGCCTCCAGCCTGCGGCGCAGGGCCGCGATGCCGTCGGTCCGCAGGCGATCCCCCCCCTCCCCGGGCAGCACGCTGCCGCCGAGGATCGCCGTCGCGCCGTCGACGAGCGGCCGGCGGTCGACGACCCGCAAGATCTTCACCTTGCCGGCGAGACTCAGCGCCGTCTCCAAGTCGAACGTGGCGGTGTCGCCCGGCTCGAATGCCGTCCGCGCCCGGCGCGGATCCTCGCGGTTGATCTCCGGCTGCAGCAGGAGCTTGATCCGATCGACGACCTGCGGATCGAGCTCGTGGTCGGCCTCGAACTGCACCTCGGCCCAGTAGCGGCCCGCTGCCACTGCGCCGCTCTTGATCCGCTCCAGCAGCGCCTCGGGCTCCCCCTCCACCGCCTCGCCATGGCTCTCGAAATCTTTCAGCCGGCGCTCGACCGACTCGAGGAGCTTCTGCGGATCTGTCTTCTCGGGCTCCGCAGCCGGCCCCGGGGTGCGGTAGTAGCCGAGCCAGCGGTCGACGGGCAGGTTCTCGAAGACGACGACGGCGTCGTGCGGCCGCGACCAGGCCTGCAAGTCGTGCTTGTCGGGATCGGCGATCGGCACGACCGAGATCGTGGTCCGGCGGGCGGCGGCGTCGAACTCCACCATGCTGACCCGGAACAGGCCGAGGAATCCTCCCCCTTCCTCCACCGGTGCCTCGTCGAACACGGCGACTTCGGCGCCCTGATTGAGGGGCGGCCGTGGAGCCACCGGCTCCGCCGCCGCCGGGGCATCCGCCACCGGGGCCTCGCCGGCCGGAGCCGCCGCCGCGGGCGGCTCGGCCGGCGGCTCGCCGCCGATCACGATCGTGCCGGCGGCCCCGTCCTTCGGCGGCGTGAACCCCGTGCCTTGCCAGTGCCGGCCGCGCCAGGTCTCGACGCGGTTCAGCGACCGCGTCCAGCGCGAGCGGGTGTCGGCGAGTTCCGCGACCGACGATTTCTTCGGGATCGACGTCGGCTCCGCGCCGGGGCCGGCGATCTTCTTGGCGTCGCGGACGGCGAGGATGTCCGCCTCGTAGCGGCTCACGACCTCGCGCCACGACCGTTCGCGTTCCAGGATCCGGGCCGCGAGGTACAGGTAGCCCGTCGCCGCCAGCAGCACGAGCACGGCCGCCACGACCGTGCCCCAGTTCCAGCCCCGGTTGCCGAGCAGGAGCGCCAGCACACCGCCGAGGAGGGCGAGGCCGACGATGGCCAGAATCACGATGTGCATGCAACACCCCGCGCGTGCGGAACGATTCCCGGCTCCGGGCCGCAGTGCCGACCCAGCCGGCACGCTCGACGTATGCCGATTATACGGATGGCCCCCCGGTCTCCTCCACGAAGTCTTCGTGCCTTCGGGGGGGCGTTCTTGAGCGGCGGCCGCCCGGGGCGTCGCATTCCATCGACGCCGTGGCATCGACGCGTCGCCTCGCGGCGACGCCTGTCTCGCCCGCCGGCCGTCTCCTGCGTCGGCCGCATGCCCCGTCCTGCCCGGAAAAAAGCCCTCTGGAGCCGATTTCCGCCAGCCCAGTCCCGTTCCGGCACCGAATCTGCCTCGATTCCCGTCGGCCCCGAGTCCGTAGCCGCACCACACCCGCTGGAACCCCACCCGTGAAGACGCTCGCCAACCCCGCCGATCGCACCGCTCCCCGACCGGCGGGCCGGCCCGCGCCGGGCGTCGCCTCCCGGCGGCCGAAGGTGACCGCCGCGATCGACGATCCCGTCCGCCTATACCTGCTCCAGATGGGGGGCATCCCGCTGCTCTCCCGGGAGACGGAAGTCTCGAATTCGAAGCAGATCGAGCTCTGGCGGCGCCGCTTCCGGAACACGCTCCTCGCCAATGACTTCGTGCTCGCCGGGGCCGTGGCCCTCCTCGAGAAGGTGCAGGCGGGTACCGTGCGTCTCGACCGTACGATCGAGGTGTCGGTCACGAACACGGCCGAGAAGAAGCGGCTCCTCCGCCGGCTCGGTCCGAACCTGGTGACGCTGCGGCTCATCGAGCGCGAGAAGCGCAGGCTGTTTCGCGTCGCCATGTCCCGGCGCACGCCGCTGGCGCAACGCCGTGAGGCCTGGCGGCGGCTGGTGCGGCAGCGGAACAAGGCGGTGCGGCTCGTCGAGGAGATGCACCTGCGGATCCAGCGGCTCTACCCGCTGCTCCGGCAACTGCGGGACATGGCGGCCCGCCACCAGGCCTTGCGGGCGTTCGGTCCGTCCGCTGGGGCCGACGCCGTGGCCGAGCAGCGCCGAATCCTGCTCGCGACTCGTGAGAGCCGGGTCACGCTCCGGCGCCGCCTGGAGCGGCTCGAAGACCTGCAACGTCGCTACGACGATGCCAAGAGCGCCCTCGCGGCGGGCAACCTGCGGCTCGTGATCTCGATCGCCAAGCGCTACCGAAACCGCGGCCTGACGTTCCTCGACCTCATCCAGGAGGGCAACTCGGGCCTGATGCGGGCGGTGGACAAGTTCGAGCACGCCCGGGGATTCAAGTTCTCCACCTATGCGACCTGGTGGATCCGCCAGGCGATCACGCGGGCCATCGCCGACCAGAGCCGCACGATCCGCGTGCCGGTTCACATGATCGACACGATGACCAAGATGCGGAACATGGCCCGCGAGTTTCTCCAGCGCAACGGCCGCGAGGCCACGGTCGAGGAGTTGGCCGAGCGGGCGAACTTGTCGCTCGAGGACGCCGAGTGCGTCTGGCGAATGTCGCGCCGGCCGATGTCGCTCGACCAGCCGCTGGGGGACTCCGACGACGGGGCCGTGGGCGACTTCGTCCGCGACCAGCACGAGGACGACCCGCTGCGCACGGTCAATCAGACGTCACTGCGGTCGAGCATCGCCCGGGCGCTGGACGGGCTTTCCTACCGGGAGCGGGAGATCATCCGCCTGCGGTTCGGGCTGGCGGACGGCTACTCCTACACCCTCGAGGAGGTAGGCACGATCTTCGACGTGACCCGCGAGCGCGTCCGGCAGATCGAGGCCAAGGCGGTGGAGAAACTCCGCCAGCCTGGGGCCGACGTCGATCTGGCCGGCTTCGTATCCGACGCGCTCGTGGAGCGCTGGCGGCCGACGTCAGCAAGCCGACAGGAGGCCGCCGGCCGGGCGGACGCCGCCGCGCTCGTGGGCGCCGGGGCGACCTGATTGTCGCGCCGTCGCAGCCGACAAAGCGTCTGCTCCGGCTTACGGTCGCCGGGCGGAGCCCGGCTCCGCGCAAGCGATGATCGCACCGTGGCAGCCGATGCGGCCACTGCTCCGGCTGGTTGGCTGTCGCGCCGTCGCAGCCGACAAAGCGTCTGCTCCGGCTTACGGTCGCCGGGCGGAGCCCGGCTCCGCGCAAGCGATGATTGCACCGTGGCAGCCGATGCGGCCACTGCTCCGGCTGGTTGGCTGTCGCGCCGTCGCAGCCGACGAAGCGTCTGCTCCGGCTTACGGTCGCCGGGCGGAGCCCGGCTCCGCGCAAGCGATGATCGCACCGTGGCAGCCGATGCGGCCACTGCTCCGGCTGGTTGGCTGTCGCGCCGTCGCAGCCGACGAAGCGTCTGCTCCGGCTTACGGTCGCCGGGCGGAGCCCGGCTCCGCGCAAGCGATGATTGCACCGTTGATGGCGCTCTTGGCAGCCGGTGGATCGGCGGAAGCTCGAGGAGCGTGAGGCTATCCTGATTGTCGCGCCGTCGCAGCCGACAAAGCGTCTGCTCCGGCTTACGGTCGCCGGGCGGAGCCCGGCTCCGCGCAAGCGATGATTGCACCGTGGCAGCCGATGCGGCCACTGCTCCGGCTGGTTGGCTGTC